>NZ_JBALMR010000001.1:0-20712 GCF_036963165.1 Bacillus sp. JJ675
TGACAGGGTGCAGATCAGAGTCTTGGGCTTTTTTTGCAATTATGTCCACTGTGCGATTGTTTCGACCGGGAGACGGTATGAAGCATATCCTTCGTCGGCAGCTTTTCCGATCGACAAAAGCATAACCGGAACATAGCGCTCTTTATCTAACCCGAAGGTTTCAGCAATTTTTTCTTTGTCATAGCCGCCGATCGGGTTTGTGTCATATCCGTGTGCGCGGGCAGTCAGCATAAGCTGCATGGAGACGAGGCCGGCGTCAATCAGGATGGTCTCCCGGTTTACCTGTGCCGGAAGCTGTTCAAAATGTGCCGTCAAGGCTTTCATTTGCCTGTCTTTTACTTCCTGCGGCATGTAGCCGAGCTCTACGGCTTTTGAATAAATGTCTTCCAAATAATCGGCATTGTTCATATCGGCAAATACAGCTATGACGGCAGACGAAGTGTTGACTTGCGTTTGATTGAATTTTGCAAGAGGCGCGAGCTTTTCTTTGCCTTCAGGGCTGTCGATAATCAGAAAGCGCCATGGCTGCGCGTTGACCGAGGACGGTGCTGTCGTTGCTTCCTCCAAAATGTCAGTCATCTCTTCCTTGCTGATTTTGACCGTCGGATCGTAGTTGCGAATCGAACGGCGGCCTTTCATAATCTTCATAAAATCGTTTGTTTTTAATTCGGTTCCCATGTAAAAAACACTCCTCTATGCTTGTATATTGTTTATGTTTGTTTGCAACCTCGCCAGTATGTCAATAAGCACACGGCGTTCTTCAGCGCTGACGCCGGCGAGCATTTCCTTCATAAAACGCTCTTTTTCTCTCTTGGAAGACTCGATTCGTTCCCGTCCCTGCTCGGTTAAACGGACGAGCGTGATACGGTTGTCCTCAGGCTTCCGTCTTCTTGACACCATTCCATTGGCTTCAAGCTGTTTGACGTGTCGTGTAACGGCCGCGCTGTCGATATTCACCTTTTTTTGAAGGTCGCTTTGACTGATTTCGTCTACATGATAGAGCAAAGCGAGCAATTCCAGACGGGATTGGCTGATGCCGGTGCAAGCTTCGAACTTCATGCCAATCCCTTTGTTTAAGCATTGCAGCTGATATAAAATCTCGCCTTCCTGTGAACAATATGACGGCAAAACCGATCCCTTCTTTCTTGTTCGCCAATTAATTGATGTATCAATGATTGATATGTCAATTAATATACAGGCCTTTTTTTCTTTTTGCAAATATCATGCTCGCCTTCCTGCATGAAAAAATACCAAGGTTGTTGAATCCTTGGTATGAGACAGCTAAATGGATCTGTTTTTATCATGTTTTCTAAAGACTTCATGCAGCTTCTCTGCAAATTCGCCGGGGTATAATGAGCAGCCGACGTGGTTCCCGGGAAAATCAACGACTTCTGTCTCTAAGCGATCAGCCAGTGCTTCGGCATAGCGGTACGGAAGAAATCCTTTTGAATCAATGTCTCCTGCAGGTACCACGATCGCCTGGGAACTCAGCTTGCTTATATCAGGTCTGTATTCCCTCAGAGCCGGCACCTCGGATAAGATAAAGTAATCGATGTTAGCCATCATCTGCTCCATCCGGGCTTCGTTTTGCTGCGGCTGAGCAGATGACGCGATGCCCATCGCTTCTGCGAACTCGGCTAAAGCCGGTAAACCGTTTGTTCGATAATGGCGCTCAAGCTTCTCAAGGCTCCTTATCCCCAAGGTGCGGTCGCCGCCTGACAAGAGCTCCGGGATCGGAGGTTCGTGTGCAGCGAGAATCCGGATTTGCTGAGGGTGACGGATCGCCAGGTCAAGGCCGATAACCGCCCCGGAACTGCACCCGAACACAAAGGCGGGTTCATCGGACAGACTTGCCAGCAGCCGGTGGGCGTCATCGCTGTGGGTTTCGATCTGATAATGTTCATGTTGATCATCGAGTATGCTCCGGGAATGCCCGCGGCGGTCGTAGGTAACGACGGTGTAGCGGTCTGACAGCAGGTCTTTCATAGGATACGAATCAGCATCACCGTTTCCGCCGTGAATCATCAGCAATATGGGACCCGACCCGCGCATCTCGTAATACAGGCTTGCACCGGGCACCTTCAATATGCCATTTTTGGCTACAGTCATTAAAAAACGCTCCTCTCTATACATCGCTGTCTTTACATTACAGCGTGCACGGGGAGATATAAATGCAGAAAACGGCTGAGAAACAAACTCGCCATATGAAAAAAACACTGACCGCGAGGCGATCAGTGCTTGATTTTATTTAGAGTACACAATCTTTTTCACCGTTTCGGCGGAAAGGTGATGGTCGTCGGCCAATTGATCAATCGTTCTGCCTTTTTTAAATGCACGTTTCATCAAAGCGTTCCGGTCATCGATCAGCTTTCTCGCCCCTGAACGCGTCCCCCATTGCTCGCGGGCGGATTCAGGTTTTGGAATGTAGATCGTTTCTCCTTGCACATACTTTTGAATTTCTGATATCAGCTTTTCCGGCAAAACAGCCGTTGCATTGAGATAAGCCATATTGATGAGCTCCTTATTTTTTTATCGCAAAATAAGGTGCAAAGCCTATCATCAGAAAAGCCAACTTTCAGGCGATTGATGAAAAAGTACTCCCCATGCAAAGTATCGCCTTTCCAATCACAGGCTTTGCATGAGTCGCTTGAGTAACCGGCATTCTGATCTCAGCCATAGTCGTCACCTCCTGGTTTGAGCGGCTTTCATCATCATACACAAAAAAGTTGGGCTAAGCGCAAACTATTTTTCACGCTTCAGCGTCTATACATACTGGAAAAGCTTAATGGAAAAAGGAGCTCTGTATTGCCATGGAGAAACAGACAGCCAAAGCGTCGCTTGTAGCGTTCATAACCGGCGGAAAAGAAGATTTTTACCGGTTGGCCTACAGTTATGTAAAAAATCAAGAAGACGCGTTAGACATCGTTCAGGAATCGATCCAAAAAGCGCTCGCTTCCGTCGGTTCTGTGCGAAATCCCGATACGATCAAAAGCTGGTTTTACAAAATTTTGGTCCGTACCGCGATCGATGTTTTGCGGAAGCAGAAAAAACTCAAAGTAATGGATGACCGGACACTGGAGTTTTTAAGCCGGGGAAAGGAAGATACCTATCAGGATACAGACCTTCGCGAAGCGCTTGAAGAATTGCCGTACCAATATAAAACGATCATCATTCTGCGGTTTTTTGAAGACATGAAAATCGAAGAGATCGCGGACATCACGGGGGGACAACATCAATACCGTCAAAACACGGCTCTACAGAGGGCTGAAGCTCATGCGCATTCAGTTGACGAAGGAGGAGCTTTCGTAATGGATAAAAAACTGGAACAATTAAGAAAAGAGTATAAACAGGTGCCCATTCCAAAAGAGCTGGATGCGATTGTCGAAAAAGCCCTACAGCATCATCCGAAAAGGAAAAGAAGGATCGTAATGTGGCCCGTATCGATCGCTGCAGCTGCGGCTGTTTTCGTTTTTGCGGCCGTCAATATCAACCCCGAGGCGGCGAAAGCGATGTCGCGAATCCCCGTCATCGGCAAGGTCGTCAAAGCGATCACAATCACCGAGATCAAACAGGAAAAAGACGAATCGAGCATTGATGTGAAAACCCCGGCTTTGTCAGGGCTTTCCAACCGTGAGCTGGAGGAGAACATCAACAAAAAATATGTGAAAGAAAGCCAACAGCTGTATCGGGAATTTATGGAGACAACATCGAAGCACAAAAAAGGGCACATCAGCATTTACAGCGATTTTAAGACTGTAACGGATACGCCGGAATTGATCTCAATCCGCCGCGAAACCGAAAAAACGCAGGCATCCGCTTACACTGAGCGGCGCTATGTGACCATCGACAAGAAAAACGGCGTTCTGCTTACGCTGAAGAGCTTATTTAAGGATAAACGCTATATCGGCGTCATCAGCAAAAATATAAAAAAGCAAATGAAGGAGCAAATGAAGGAAAATCCTGATAAAATATATTGGGTCGGGGATGAGGAGATAGAACCATTTCAACAGATTCATGCCGACCAAAACTTTTATATCACCGAAGACCATAAACTGATGATTTCGTTCGATGAATATGAAGTTGCGCCCGGTTATATGGGGATTGCGGAGTTTGAAATTCCGACCGGCGCGATTTCAAATCTGCTTGTCGGAACCCGATACATCCGTTAGCAGGCACTTCTTTTGTCACGGATTTTTGCCCTTCCGTCTGTACTATTATCGAAATCAACCGAAGAAGGGGAGCACGCATTATTGGAGGAATACCATGTTAGATAAGGCACATCATCATCGCTACATACCGGGATTAGACGGACTTCGCGCTTTTGCCGTTCTCGCGGTCATCGCTTACCACCTTGACTTTGATTGGGCCGACGGAGGCTTCATCGGGGTCGATATCTTTTTCGTATTGTCCGGCTATTTAATCACATCGATCGTATTGCCGGCGTATGGAAATGACATGACATTGAATTTCCGCAGCTTTTGGATCCGGAGGATGCGGCGGATCGTACCGGCGGCCTCGTTCATGATTGTCGCGACCGTCATCTGGGTCGTATTGTTCAAACCTGACATGCTGCATACAGTGCGGGGAGATGCGGTCTTCTCTTTATTGTATGTCAGCAATTGGTGGTTTATTTTTCATGATCTATCTTATTTCGACAGCTTCGGCTCTCCGTCGCCGTTAAAAAACCTTTGGTCTTTGGCGATAGAAGAACAATTTTATATCATCTGGCCGATCATTTTGCTTGCCGGAATGTACATATGCAAAAAACGAACGAGGCTGGCGTCGGCGATTCTCGTACTCGTGCTGTTCTCGGCCGTTTTGATGAGCGTGCTGTATGTCCCCGGCGGAGATCCGAGCCGCGTCTACTACGGAACGGATACACGCTCTTTTGAGCTGCTGCTCGGCTGCGCGTTAGCACTTGTATGGCCGATGAAAAGGCTCTCTTCAAACAGGCTGCCGAGCCGTTTGAAGCATGCGATGCACGGAACAGAGCTGGCCGCTTTTGTCATATTGATTCTCTGCATCCATTTCGTTGATGAATACGCTCCGTTCCTTTATCATGGCGGCATGCTCCTGGTCAGCATCATCGCTGCGGTACTGATCGCATGCGTCAGCCATCCGAGCAGCTTTTTGGGGCATTTGCTTTCATGGAAACCGCTCAGGTGGGTTGGAACGAGATCATACGGCATTTATCTTTGGCATTATCCTGTCATCGTGCTGAGCACGCCCGTTCAGGAAATTGGAAATCCGGTTTATTGGCATGCCGCCGTTAAGGTCGCTGCAACGCTGATTCTCGCCGAGCTTTCCTATCGTTTCCTTGAGCAGCCGATACGGAAGGACGGCTTTACGCCATTTGTCCGCCGCGTTTTTTTGAACAGGATTGTGGAATGGAAAACGTCGTCCACCATCAGCAGAATGACGACGGGATTGCTTTTTGCCGCCCTCATCATTTTTGCGGGCGGGCTGTCCGGAATAGCCGGCGCACCGAAACAGCAGCAGTCGACGCCTGCCCAGTCCCATCAGCAGGCAAGCGCATCCTTTGACAAAGAGGGAAAACAGGCGGCAGCTGCAAAAGAAGAACCGGGGAAACAAACAAAATCCAAGGAAGAAAAGAAGGGGAATTTGCATCAGAAAACGATGGCAGGCATTAGAGAGAAGGAAGTGCTGGCCATCGGCGACTCCGTTATGCTTGACATTGCCCCAAACCTCCGCCGCACATTTTCTCATGTTACGATAGACGGAAAGGTCGGAAGGCAGGTATCAGAAGCGCTTCAATTGACGCCGCAATATGCATCGTTTAATCAGCCGGACAAAGCCGTCATTATCGAGCTGGGGACAAACGGCTATTTTACGGACGGCCAAATGGATGCGCTGCTTGACGCTTTCTCAAAAGCCCGCATTTATCTTGTGAACACGCGTGTGCCGCGGCAATGGGAGAAAAAAGTGAACGAATCGCTGCGCGAGCAGGCGCATAACCGCCGAAATGTGACACTCCTTGACTGGCACAGCGAAGCTCTCGAGCATCCCGAGTATTTTGCCTCAGACGGCGTACACCTCGTGCCGAAAGGAGCGGAGGCTTTGACGGCGCTTATCGTTGAGGCGATGAAATAATGCTTTATACATAAGAAGAAGCTTTTTATTTCTTGAATTTCGTGATGAACCTGATCAAAAACGGCGTTTTTAAAGTTCCTTTTACTAGTTTGTTATGATGTTTTATAAAATTATTTATTTGTTTTCTTCTATGGGGAACCATTAACAAAGGCAATCTGTCTTTGCGAAACCATCCGATTTTTGCTGTTTCAGGCCCCTGGTTAATGGGTTCCCCGCCCTGTAATTTTCCTGAATAGATATACTGCACGTCTCGATATTGGGGTTGATCGTACTCTCCTATTTTGCACGTAATAGAAACGCGGCAGCCTGTTTCTTCTTCCATTTCCCTTATGGCACATGTCTCCGGCTGTTCATGCTTTTCCATTCTGCCTCCCGGCAAATCCCAGACAGGGTAATCTTTTCTTTTTACGAGAAGTATTTTTCCTTCGCCATTTTCAACAATCGTGAAGCAACCTATCGTATTTACTGCATTCAAGTTTAGATAACTCCTTCCTCCATGTCATTTCAATGATAGATAAACTGGCCGGTTCTGACCGGTTTTATTTTATCCCGCCAGGTCATGAGCAATCCACTTCCACGATCGAAAAAATATGTTACAATATACAAATGTTTTGCGAGCCCATTCAGCCTATTTCATGATTCAATCATATATTTTACTAGCTTTAAAGAAAGGTTTGATACTATGCTTCATAATCCAACAGGAAAGGAACGCCTTGCATTGGCTTTTCTGCTCGGCATGCTTGCGATACTGGGCCCGCTGAATATCGATATGTATTTGCCCAGTTTTCCCGAAATTGCCGACGATTTATCAGCCGGCGCCTCGCTCGTACAGCTCAGCTTAACGGCGTGTTTGATCGGGCTTACGCTCGGCCAGCTCGTGATCGGACCTGTCAGTGATGCAAAGGGAAGACGGAAGCCCTTATTAATATCCATCTTTTTATTTGCGTTGTCTTCTCTGTTTTGCGCGCTTTCCCCGGACATTGTCATGCTGGTCATCGGCCGTTTTCTGCAGGGGTTCACAGCTTCGGCGGGAATCGTGCTTTCGCGTGCGATCGTGCGGGACGTATTTACCGGAAGGGAGCTTTCGAAATTTTTCTCGCTCTTAATGGTCATTACCGCGGTCGCGCCGATGGTTGCGCCGATGACTGGCGGCGCCATTCTGCTTTTGCCGTTTGCAACATGGCATACGATTTTCTATACGCTGACATTGATCGGATTGTTTCTCGTTCTGGTCATTTCACTGAAGCTAAAAGAGACATTGCCGCCTGAGAAGCGGATTCCAAGTTCAATCGGATCATCTGTGAAGACGATGGGCAGTTTGATAAAGGACAGGTCCTTTATGGGCTATGCGCTGACCGTCGGTTTCATTCACGGGGGTAGCTTTGCCTATGTTTCCGGAACGCCTTTTGTGTACCAGGATATTTACGATGTATCTCCGCAAGTATTCAGCGTTTTATTCGGAATCAACGGCCTGGCGATTATTTCAGGGAGCTTTATCATCGGGCGCTTCGGGGGAATCATTCACGAAAGAAAACTGCTTCGGATAGCGGTCATTACCGCTTTAATCGCAACGAGTGTTCTGCTTGCGATGACGATCATCAGAGGACCGCTTGCGACACTGGTCATCTCGATCTTCGTCTACATGATCACGATCGGAATGACATTGACAAGCACCTTTACGCTTGCGATGGAAAATCAGGGGCATCGTGCGGGCAGTGCAAGCGCGATGCTTGGAATGCTTCCGCTGCTGCTCGGTTCGGTCGTTTCCCCTCTTGTGGGAATGAATGAAACGACGGCCGTTCCGATGGGAGCGATCATGTTTATTACGGCTGTTATCGGTTCTCTTGCCTTTTTTGCGTTGACAAGGGAAAGATCGGATAAAAACAAGGACGGAATCGCTTGATTCCGTCCTTTTGCTTTTATAGAGAGGCACGCAGAATGGCGAGCACATCGTCTTTGTTCAGTTTTTGGAAGTTGCCGAAGCCGCCGTGCTCCATTTCTTTTGCCGCAATGCCGGCGATCAGGTCGAGCTTTTCTTCGCCGATGCCGTAATCGGAAAGGCGGGAAGGAGCGCCGAGGCTTGTCCAGAAAGCGGACAGCTTGTCGATTCCTTCAAGCGCGATTTCTTTGTCTGTTTTGCCCTCAGTTTCAATGTCAAACATATTGAGCATAAGGGCTTTGAAGCGGCCGACATTTGTGTCAAGCGTATATCTCATCCAGTTCGGGAACAAAATCGCAAGTCCTCCTGCATGTGGAATATCGTAAACGGCTGAAACAGCATGCTCCATTGTATGGGACGCCCAGTCGCCGAAATAGCCCATTTGCAGCGTACCGTTTAATGCAATCGTTCCGGCGTATAAAATCGTTTCACGATGCTTGTAGTTCTGCAGGTCTTCAAGCAGCTTCGGCGCCGTTTCGATCACAGTCTTCAGGACGGCAAAACACATTCTGTCCTGAAGCGGCGTATTTTCGACATTGTGGAAGTATTGTTCAAACACGTGGCTCATCATGTCAACCATGCCGTAAACCGTTTGGTTTTCAGGAACGGTGAACGTATTTACAGGGTCTAAAATGGAGAACCTCGGATGGGTCACATCGCTGCCCCACACGTATTTCTCATTCGTTTCCCAGTTTGTGATGACAGAATCAGGGTTCATTTCAGATCCTGTTGCAGCAAGGGTCAAAACCGTACCGAACGGCAGGGCGTCCGAGATGCTCGTTTTCTTGCTGAAAATATCCCAAGGATCGCCGTCGTATTTTGCGCCGGCCGCGATCGCTTTGGTGCAGTCGATGACGCTTCCTCCGCCGACCGCGAGAAGAAACTCGATATCATGCTGTCTGCACAAATCGATGCCTTTTTGCACTGTAGCAAGGCGCGGGTTCGGTTCTACCCCGGAAAGCTCGTGCCAATCTGCGCCTTCTTCCTTTAAAACGGCGGTTACTTGATCGTAAAGACCGTTTCGTTTAATACTGCCTCCGCCGTATACAAGCAAAACCCGCTTTCCGTATTTTTTCAGTTCATTTCTTAATTGTTCAAGCTGGCCTTTTCCGAAGATCAGCTTCGTCGGATTATAATAAGTGAAATTTTCCATGTGATAAAACCTCCAAATCTTGTACGAAAAGTAGGTTTACTACTATAACATACCTTAGTTCACAGAAAAAGAGCAGATCTTCGTACGTCGATTTTTTGACATAAAAAAGCTTGCCGGAAAAACCATTATCCGGCAAGCTCGAAAAGCGCAGTTCGTTTACTTCATGGAAACATCGGCAGACTCGTTCATATGAATGACCATCGAGACGGCGGTGCCGACATCCGGAGCGCTTTGTATTTTCAATTCGCCTCCGCAGAAATGTTTCAGCCGTTTGTTAATATTTTTCAAGCCGACGCTGCTGCTCATGTTCGATGAAAAGATGTCATTCAGTTTTTCCGGCGTCATGCCCAGTCCGTTATCTTCCACTTTGATGTAATACCCGTTTTCACCTTCTGTTTTGACCGTCAGTTTAACCCAGCCTCCTCCTCGCTTCTTGCTGATCCCGTGGTGAACGGCATTTTCGACAAGGGGCTGAATCATTAAAGGCGGCAGCATGAAGTCGATGTCTGGATCAACTTCGAAAATGACGTCGAGCCGATCGCCGTAGCGCGTTTTTTCTATAGAAAGAAAGGAGTGGAACGAATGTTCAGGAGCAGAGCCAGGAAAACGGCAATTCGGTCTTTGTCGTCCTTTCAAGCGGCGGCGGCTCCGGTTCAGGAGAAAAAGGAAGCCTGACCATCTTGAAAACCGGAAAAGACGGCAAGCCTCTCTCAGGAGCAGACTTTCAATTGTGGACGAAGGACAACAAGCAGCTCCTGCGCTCAGGAACGACCGATGCCGACGGTAAGATGACTTTCGGAAATATCCGCTACGGCACCTACGTACTAAAAGAAACAAAAGCGCCTGACGGATACACGATCAGCGACGCTTATGCAAACGGAGTCTCTGTTGCAATTGACGGAAAATCATCCAGTGCAGGGGCGCTGTATCAAGTCATAAATGAGCAGAACAAGGTGACGCTTATCAAAAGAGACGAACAGAAAAATCCATTGACAGGGGCTGTTTTCAAGCTTGAAAAGAAATCCGGCGACGGCACCTTCACTGAGATACGCACTCAAATCACAAGCGATGAAAACGGAAAAGTTGAAATCATCGGTTTGCCGGTCGGCGACTATCGTTTGATAGAAACCAAAGCTCCGGCAGGGTTTATCCTGAATACAGAAGCAATTGACTTCTCGGTCATCAAGAATGACAAGAATCAAGTGCCTGACATCGTTTTAGGTACACTGATCAATTACAAAGGCAGTGCCGAGTTAACGAAAGAAGATGCGGAAGGCCACAAGCTGGAAGGAGCCGTCTTCAAGATCGTTGACGAAGAAGGCAACACCGTCCGTGACGAACTGACGTCAAATCAAGACGGGAAAGTTGCGGCTGAAGACCTCGCGCCGGGACGCTACGCCTTTGTCGAAACGAAAGCGCCAGAAGGGTATGTGCTGAACAGCGAGAAAAAGCAATTTACCATCTCTGAATCGGCAAAAGGAAAACCGGAGGCGGCAGACGCAGGAACAGCAGTGAACTACAAAGGCTCCGTCCATTTGACGAAGAAAGATGAAGACGGAAACGGCCTGGCAGGCGCTGTTTTCAAGATCGTCGACAACAACGGAAAAACGGTCAAAGACAATCTTGTGTCAGATAAAGACGGCAGCATTACGGCTGACGGTTTAGCTCCGGGAAGCTATCAATTTGTTGAAAAGCAGGCGCCTGACGGCTACCTTGTTTCAACCAGCTCAGTGCCGTTCACCATCGAAGCTGAACACGAAGGCCAGCCGGAGCAGGCTGAATTAACGGCGGTCAACACGAAAAACAGCGTTGTGCTGACAAAAGTTGACCAGAATGACAAAGACACCGTTCTGCCGGGTGCGACGTTCAACCTGACAGACAGTGACGGCAAGGTATTGATAGCCGACTTGACAACGGATGAAAAAGGACAGATTACAGTCCGCGGTCTCGAACCGGGCGATTACCGGTTTGTCGAAACAAAAGCACCTGAGAATTACAAATTGGATCAAACGCCAATACCGTTCACGATCAGTAATACCGATACAAAACCAGTGGAGATCACCGCAGATAACATATTGACGCCGGGCGATGCGACGCTGACAAAGGCGGATCGAAACGATCACAGTATCGTGTTTGGCCCTTTGCTCAATATTAAAAAAGGGGACACGATCGTCATCACAGATTTTAAGAAAGATTACATCTACACTGTGACATCAAAAAAGATCATTTCAGAAATGGATTCAGATGTGATTGATGAGACAGAAGAAAAGGTCATTACGCTGATCACATGCGACAAACCCGAAAGAACCAAGGGGCGCCTCGCAGTAAAAGGGAAGCTGATTCATACGGCTGTCCATTTGGAATAAAACCGCGGTACAAGACGTTTTTTTGCAGGCAAAGGCAGCAAGATGCTTTCCGCCAGTCCGGCCGGTTCTAAACGGATGACACGTGTCATGATGATCCTGTTTTAAATGTGTATTTGAACGTACGACAAAACAGGCCGGATAAAAAACGGCCTGTTTTGTTCGTTTAAATTAGAAAATTGAAATAGAGCCGATCAAAAGAGCGGTACCCGTCATCACAAGCACGGCCAGGACAGCCCACTTGATCCCGAATTTCTGATGTTCGTCAATGGAAACCCCGACAAGACCGACGAGCAAATGCGTAGACGGCACAAGCGGGCTCAGCATATGGATCGGCTGGCCGATAATGGAGGCCCTTGCGATTTCGACTTTATTGACTCCATAGGCGACAGCAGTTTCTGATAAAATCGGCAGCACCCCGTAGAAATACGCGTCATTCGGCATCAGGAACGTGAAAATGCCGCTTGTAAGGGCGACGATCATCGGAATGAATCCGCCCATTTGTTCAGGAATCATCGAAACAAGCGAGATCGCCATTTCATCAACCATCTTTGTGCCTGTTAAAATTCCGGTAAAGACCCCGGCCGCAAATATCATGGAACCGATGGCCAGAACGTTGCTGGAATGGGCTGAAATGCGCTGCCTCTGATGATCGAGGTTTGGATAATTCACGATCAGCGCGATGCAGAAGGCAATGATAAACAGAACCGTCAGGCTTATTTTGCCCGACACGAGAAACCCGATCAATGAAAGCGTTAACAATAAATTGAACCACCAAAGCTTAGGCCGTTTCCACTCATCCTCGGCAGCTGCTGCCGTTTCATCGGCATGAGCCGGCTGTTTGAGCTCGATCACGCCGAGGCGTTTTCGTTCTGCTTTTCCAAGTACATACGCAACCGCGACCATGCAAAGCATCCCGCTTGCGATGACGGGAATCATCGGACCGGTCAGTTCAGCCGGATCGACTCCGAGCGCGCTCGCGGCCCGCGGCGTTGCGCCTCCCCACGGAATCGTATTCATAATCCCCATGCCGACTCCTGCGATCCCCGCTAATATAATCGGGCGGATGCCAAGCAGCAAATAGAGCGGAAGCATTGCACTCGTTGTAATCATATATGTTGTCGAGCCGTCACCGTCCAATGCGACAAGCATGGTGAGCACCGCAGTGCCGACGACGATTTTTAACGGATCTCCTTTGACCAATTTTAATATTTTTGCGACCATCGGATCAAACAGGCCCGTATCGATCATAATCCCGAAATATAAAATCGCAAACATAATCATGACGGCGGTTGGCGCCACTTGCTGAATCCCCGATATCATCATGTCGCCGACATCGGTGAATCCGAATCCGGCAATCAGCGCAAACACAATCGGCGTCAAGACTAATGCAGTCAGGACAGAAAGCCGTTTTGTCATGATCAGTACCATAAACACAAGCATCATGAAAAACCCTAAGATAGCTAACACAATCGTTACCCCCTCTTGGTGAATCCGCTTACATTTTTTTCTCCTCATTCCCCTTTTTGTCATCGTATGGGAAAATCGTTTTGAAGTAAATAATTTGGTTTTTATGTATTTTTAATTTTTTAAAACCGTTTTGTTCTTTTTGTCCATTTTTGTGCATAAAAAGCATTCCGCCGTTAGCGGAATGCTTTTTAATCGCCGGCCATGATGTTTTGATAAAAGGCCGATTGTTCGTCAAGAAACCGTTTCGTCTCCCTGCTGTTTAAGTAAAAGCTTTCCCAGTCAAGTTCGTTTATTTTCCGTTTCCATTCCGGTGAGGATGTGACCTTTTTTAACGCTTCATCCCAGTAAGAAACTTCTTCTTCAGTCATGTTTTTCGGCCCCAGCACGCCTCTCCAATGAGAAAATACAAACGGTATGCCCTGCTCTTTCCATGTCGGCACATGCGGAAAGGCGGGGAGCCTTTTGTCCGAGGTGACGGCGGCAAGTGTAATGTCTCCGTTCCGTTCATATGTTTTGGCTTCGGAAACCGTCATCGAAGCGGCTTCTATTTCATGTCTGACCAGCGCCCGAACAAGCTCCTCGCTGCTGTCATACTGCAAAAATTGAATGTCAAAAGGATCAATCCCGTACATATCGGCCGCCCTGACGATCGATAGCTGATCATCATTTCCGAACCCCGGAGAAAAACCGATTTTCACTTCGCCGGGGCGCTTCTTAATACCGTCGAGCACATCCTTTCCGCTTTTCAGAGCCGATCCTTTCGGAAGGGCGACAACCTGCCATTCTTTTGCAAGTATCGCGAGCGGGGTGAAATCGTCAATTTTCAGCTTGCTCTGTCCGAGAATGTAATTGCTCAGGATTAAACTGGACGCCATGCTGATGGTTTGCGTATCGCTTTGATTTACATATTTCCAGCCTTTGTCTCCGCCGCTTCCGGGAATATACACGATACGGACATCGCTGTTTACGATTTGCTTTTGCGTAAGGACAGATTGTATCGCTTGCGCCGTTAAATCCCAGCCTCCCGAAGGCTCAGCGGGTACGACGATTTCAATCGGGCCTTCCGGCAGGCGCGGGGCAGCCGCTTTCCTCGCGTCTCCGGGAAGCAGAATCAACAGGCAGATCAGGATGACCGCGAGCTTCTTCATATTTAATCAGCCGCCAAATAATATTTTCGTTCCGGCCTGCCGATAATCCCGTATTCCAACTCTGCGCAAGCTTCTTCTTTTGACACGAGATACTCGGCATAGCGGCGGGCCGTCGTACGGGATGCACCCATTTTTTCCCCGAGTTCTTCCGCCGTCATCCCGGCTGCGGCGCCTGCAAGCGTGTCTTTGATTTTTTGCAGTGTAATGGAATTGATGCCCTTCGGCAAATCCTCCTCGGAACCGGAAACTTTTGAGCGGTTTCCAAAAATTTGGTCGATCATCGATTGGCTTACTTCCGGCTGGGAAAGCAGCATGCTCCTTTTTTCTTTATATTGGAGCAGCACCTGTTTGAATTTATCGGCCGTCACGGGTTTAATCAAATAATGAGCGACTCCGCCCCGGAGCGCTTCCTGTAAATGACGGGTTTCTGTTGCCGCCGTGATGATCATAATATCCACTTCAGGAAACCGGCTCCGAATGGCGGGAATCAGCGCCGTGCCAAGCTCATCCGGCATATAAATATCGAGCAGCAGCAAATCGGCGTTTCGGTCTTCCAAAATCGCCATGATTTCCTTAGCGTTTGCCGCTTTGCCGATAATGTTGAATCCATCGAGCTGTTCGATCAGTCTCTCATGAATTTGCGCAACGCGAAAATCATCCTCCGCAATCACGATGTCAATCAAATGGATTCCCCCTTTGTTTGTTTCTCCTTCGGTATAAAAACGGTAAATACCGCACCGCCGCTTTTTTGATTTGTCAATTCGATCCAGCCGCCCAGTTCATGCACTGACTCCTTTACGTTGGCCAGCCCGTGGCCCCTCTTCATCCCCTTGGAAGAATAGCCTCTTTGAAACACGGCCTCCGTCTTATCCGGCGGAACGCCGGCTCCCGTGTCGGAAACTTCAATGACGATGTCTCGCCCGATATCCGTAATGAAAAATGAAACCTGCCATACGTCTTGTTCAGCCACCGCTTCGAAAGCGTTGTCAATTAAATTGCCTATAATCGTGATGAGATGGGACATTCCGATATGCGCAGGAAGCGGATCGAGCGTGCTGTTTTCATCAATGGACAGCTTGACTTTTTTTTCTGAAGCCTTGCCCATTTTGCCTAACAGGATAGCCTGCACCTGCTGGGAATGAATGTTATGGAATAAAATATCGTGCTGTTCATTTTGGATCGCGTATTCCTGTTTAATCAGGTCGATCGCTTCTTCGTATTCGCCGAGCTCAAGCAGCCCCAGGATCGCATAGAGCTTATTCGAAAATTCATGCGTCTGTGCACGGAGGTCTTCAGAGTATTTTCGCACCTCTGTCAGCGTATCGATGAGCTTTTTCAGCTCGGTTTTTTCCCGGAAGCTGACGACAATCCCGTATATCTGCCTGTCTTGTGTCATCATTTTCGTGTTGATAATAAAGACTTGATCACCTACGCAGACCTCCTGATTGAGCAGCATCTCTTCCTGATGAAGGACGGACATCAATCCGGCCCCGGGCATGATTTCATCGATGGGACGGTTAATGACGGGTCTGGGAAGCTTAAGCATTTCGGCTGCCGAAACGTTCATCATCGTGACGATGCCTTCCTTATTCGTAGCGACGATCCCTTCCTTTATCGCCCGCAGCATTGCATTCCGTTCCCGGTAAAGGGATGCGATTTCATGAGGCTCAAGGCCGAGCGTATCCTTTCGGATGCTTTTGGCAAGCGCGGCTGCACCCGCAAATCCCAAAAGTAAAACGAGCACGGACATGAAGCTCAAATCCCTTAGGTGTTCTTTAATGCCTTGTTCTGTTTCGTTCAGCAGGAGATCAACCGACACGCTGCCGATAATCCGGCTGCGTCCTTTTTGCTCGAGAATGATCGGCGCGCTTCCCCTTATTACCTTGCGGCCATCCGCTTTTGCTTCAGATATGTGAGAGCCTCCGAACAAGATCTCTCTGCTTCTCGCCACCCTCGTTGTTCCCTTCCTGCCGGAGGCGGTTTTGATTTTTCCTTTTTCGTCAAGGACGTAAATGGCGTAAGCGCCGGTCTGTTCTTTCATATGGTCAATGACTTCCTGCGCTTCTTTTGCATGCCTGCGGGTTTGAACGAGTTCTTTTGCCGGAGGCATATAAGAAATGGTTCTTGCGGTCTGAACTGCAAGCTGCTCTGCCTGTTTTCGCCCTTCTTTTGTTTGCTGAACGGCAAATGTAACCGTCAGGATGCCGATCACGAAGATCAGCAGCGCCGCAATCAAACCTGTAATTTTTGTTTGCAGAGAGAAAATGAACCGCTTTTTGACCACAAGCACCAGCCGTCCTTTCTATATTAAAATGATACCATTTTGATTCAGACTTTTCATATTTTTAAAAATCTCTTTTTGAAACTATAAAGTCAGCTTTGCTTTTGAGGTGGTCTGTACAGATATAACAAAAATATAACAAAGAAGTACCTATAACATTACAAACAGGGCAAATAAGCCGGTTAAGAAGGTGAATGGTATATAAGCCTTATGTTTGTCGGTTTTATCTGAAGAAATGGCTAAATTTAAAGAAGGTTTCTGAAATTTTTTATTGACTGAAAGCGCTTTTAAAATTATGATAATAGCAGACGTCACAAAAAAGTAACAAAAATATAACTATAACATAACAATTGAAAAAGACATGATGTGCTTGCTTTCGCGAACAAATGAAAGCGATTGCAATTTGAATTTGCTTATGTTGGCGGAGGGGATTGTTTTTCCGCCGGAATAAAATTCTTAATTTTCGAAAAATGGTTTCGCGAAGGAGGGGGACGGGAAATAAAGAACATCAGCCGGATGCGGTTCAAAGCGGGGAGTATATAGGATTGGGTTTCGAAACCCGAAGGAATGACAATTTATTAAGATTCTTCATAAAGGCGGGGAAGTAGACATGAATGAACAACTAAATCAAAAATCCTTTTTGCGCACCATTATTTTAGTGTCGACATTCGGCGGCCTTCTGTTTGGATATGATACGGGGGTCGTCAACGGTGCATTGCCTTACATGGCTGAAAAAGACCAGCTGAACCTGACTGCATTTACTGAAGGCCTCGTGGCGAGTTCGCTCCTGCTCGGCGCCGCGTTTGGAGCTGTATTCGGCGGCAGGTTGTCCGATTATGTCGGGCGCCGCAAAAACATTATTTTTCTGGCGGTCCTGTTCTTTTTCGCAACGCTAGGATGTACGCTGGCACCGAATGTTAATGTAATGATTGTTTCTCGTTTCTTGCTTGGAATTGCTGTCGGGGGAGCGTCAGTAACGGTGCCGACCTATCTGGCTGAAATGTCGCCGGCTGAAAAGAGGGGCAGGATGGTTACCCAAAATGAACTGATGATTGTATCCGGGCAGCTCCTCGCTTTTACCTTCAATGCGATCCTCGGCAATACGATGGGGGACAACTCCCACGTTTGGCGGTACATGCTCGCAATCGCTGCAATTCCGGCCGTGGTATTATTCTTCGGTATGCTGAGGGTTCCCGAAAGTCCGCGCTGGCTGATTTCGAAAGGGAAAAACGAAGATGCGCTGGGCGTCCTTAAAAAAATTCGGATGGAAACCACCGCGCAAACGGAATTTGCTGAAATTGAAGCTGCTGTTGACAGGAAGTCAGACATTAAAAAAGCAACCTTTAGGGATTTGACTGTGCCGTGGGTGCGCCGCATCGTATTTATCGGGATCGGCATTGCCATCGTACAGCAGATCACGGGCGTTAACTCGATTATGTATTATGGAACTGAAATTCTTAAAAACTCCGGCTTTGAAACAAAAGCCGCGCTTATCGGGAATATTGCAAACGGTTTAATTTCGGTATTGGCGACTTTCGTTGGGATTTGGCTGCTTGGTAAAGTCGGCCGCCGGCCCATGCTGTTGACCGGTTTGATCGGAACGACGTCAGCGCTTTTGCTTATCGGAATTTTCTCATCGTTGCTGCAAGGCTCGCCTGCGCTTCCTTTTATTGTCCTTGCATTAACCGTGACATTTCTTGCATTCCAGCAAGGAGCCATTTCGCCGGTCACATGGCTGATGCTTTCGGAAATTTTCCCGCTTCGCCTGCGGGGGCTTGGAATGGGTGTTACCGTATTCTGTCTATGGATCGCCAATTTCTTTGTCGGCCTTGGATTCCCGATATTGCTCGATCAGATCGGGCTGTCCTCGACGTTCTATATTTTCGTCGGTCTTGGGATTGTCTCGATTACCTTCGTGAAAAGATTCCTACCTGAAACGAAGGGGCTTACGCTTGAACAGCTTGAGCAAAATTTCCGCAGCTATAAAACCGAAGATGAACAAAACGGTGTAAGTGCGAAAGTCAGCGGCTGATGTGAAGCGTTTGCAGACAGCGGTGCTTTATCACCTGGATATCAATGAAGGGGCCGGCGGATATAAGCTGTGTTGGATGCAGCGATCCGGGAAAAATGCCTCTGGCACAGAAAACGAATAAAGATCGATCAGGGAGGAACGTGCGTGAATAAACAGAGAAATCATAAAATCTATTTGCAGGTCATTATGATTTCGGCGACGTTTGGAGGGCTTCTCTTTGGATATGATACCGGTGTGATAAACGGGGCTTTGCCTTTTATGGCAAGGCCTGATCAGCTTCATTTGACACCGGTGACAGAAGGTCTTGTTACGAGTGTGCTCCTGTTAGGGGCGGCATTCGGTGCATTGTTCTGCGGGAAATTGGCTGATCTCTACGGCCGTCGCAGGATGATCCTGAATCTTTCGTTTTTATTCTTGCTGGCATCAGTTGGGACTGCATTTGCGCCGAATGTTTCGGCAATGGCTGTCTTTCGTTTTTTGCTGGGGCTGGCTGTCGGGGGAGCATCATCGATGGTCCCTGCCTTTTTAGCAGAAATGGCCCCAGCTGAAAAAAGAGGCCGCATGGTAACGCAAAATGAACTGATGATCGTCGGCGGGCAATTTTTAGCCTACGTTTTCAATGCGATTCTTGGAGTTGCAATGGCCGACACCGGGCATGTTTGGAGATACATGCTTCTCCTGTGTGCGGTTCCGGCTCTCTTCTTATTTGCAAGCATGCTCATCGTTCCGGAAAGCCCGAGATGGCTGGCCTCAAAAGGGAAAAAAGATGAGGCGCTGCGCGTCTTAAAACAAATACGCGAAGAAAAACGGGCGAAAGCTGAATTTAAAGAAATTGTAGCGGCGGCGGAAAAAGATTCTGAGCTTAAAAAAGCAACGGTTAAAGATTTTTCTGCACCATGGCTGCGCCGCCTTTTGCTAATTGGGATCGGCGTTGCCGTCGTTAATCAAATTACAGGCGTCAACTCAATTATGTATTATGGAACTCAAATCCTTCGGGAGTCTGGTTTTGGTACAAAGGCGGCATTGATTTCCAATATAGGGAATGGACTGATATCGGTGATGGCCGTGGTATTTGGTATTTGGCTGGTTGGAAAGGTGAATCGCCGTCCGATGTTGATCATTGGTTTGTCAGGAACGACCACAGCGCTTTTGTCCATTGCCGTATTCTCAATGGTGCTTGACGGATCTGCGGCTCTTCCTTATATCGTGCTTTCTTTGACCGTTTTATTTCTTGCTTTCATGCAGGGGTGTGTCGGACCGGTGACTTGGCTCGTCATTGCAGAAATTTTTCCGCAAAGGTTAAGGGGGCTCGGTTCCGGCATCAGCGTTTTTTTCATGTGGATGCTAAACTTTATGATCGGTTTTGCTTTTCCGGTCATGCTCAGCTCTGCAGGTCTGTCCGTTACATTCTTTGTCTTCGTGGCATTGGGTATCTTGGCAATCGGATTTGTGTACAAATTTATGCCTGAAACAAAGGGGAGAACACTCGAGGAGCTGGAAGAGCAATTCCGTTCGCAGCATGATAAACACAGCTCTGAAAAATCGATGATTGAAGCATGAGACCCTCCGGATTCAAAAACCCGATTCATTCATTTGAATCGGGTTTTATCAAATATCTCGTTTGATGCTGCAAAATAAAAGCTTCATTAAATGCTTTCCGTTAGAATGCCGGTTCGTTTTAATTGCGAATATATAATAAAGAAGGGAATACTTTATTGGAAATAACATAAAATAAAAGGCTGAAGTTTACCTGTATATAATGAATGTCTGTTTTTTGAATAAAAAATGAAAAAAAGTATTGACCGATGAATTTGGACGTGGTATATTATTATTCGTCGCTGATGACAACGGAGTTATCGCTTCAGAATAAATCGATTGATGTTTTAAATCTGAAGGGGTGTACAAATCCGTTAAAATGTGTATAATGGATAAAGCCGAGTAACAAGGCACGATTCATTACTAAAAAACAAAAAAACTTGTTGACTTTAACTGATTTTCATAGTATTATAGTTAAGTCGCCTGATGAAGCGCCCGTAGCTCAATTGGATAGAGCGTTTGACTACGGATCAAAAGGTTAGGGGTTCGACTCCTCTCGGGCGCGCCATATTGCATGATGATGCGGGTGTAGTTTAGTGGTAAAACCTCAGCCTTCCAAGCTGATGTCGTGAGTTCGATTCTCATCACCCGCTCCAATCTTAAATGATCTTTGAAAACT
>NZ_JBALMR010000002.1:0-17935 GCF_036963165.1 Bacillus sp. JJ675
CTATGAGGGGATCATATCAGATAAAGGGCCTTTTTTGCCGGGTTCGATTATCTGCGGAATAGGGTGGATGCATCACAAGGCCATAACCTTCAAATCATATGGTCAGCGCCCTTCAGCAAATCATCAGGCTCGCCGAATTTCTTCTTCCATATCTCCTGTGCATTCTAATAGCCTCTGTCCAAGCAAATTTTTCGATGCCCCTGCTCAGGAAGCATCCCGTTTAAAAGCAACCCCCTGTCCCGCGTTTCGGATGGACAGCTCCCATCTCATACCATTCTTTTAATGCTCCATCTGTGCGCTGATAAATCAATTCACTGGCAGAAGCGTATTTAATCGTTCCGGTCGCTTTATTGCAGATTTTATCTAAGCGATCAAAAAATTTCGGCACTACCCGCTTGTATCAAAATCACATTGCAAGTGCCGCTTCTTATTTTCGATTTTCTTGCGATATCTTAAATGAGCTCTGATAGACCTGCTTTGGCAATGTATCCGTAACCATCGTTCCAAAAAATGGTTCCATCTCTTTTTTGTCCTTGATATGCGGCCTTCTTATTTCAATGTAATGTGCGCAGGTCACTCCTTGATTTTTTCGAATCTATGAATCGTTGCTTGAGGAGGGTTTGACTCTTTAAGCATGTGAAGCCATACTTTTACTTTCTGCTTCTGTTTAAGCGCTTCTTTGTTATTTATGTCACTGAGTCCTAACACAGTCACTTTGTTCCGGTATTTTTGAATGATCTCTCTTTCGGTGAGCCTGTAATCCTCTTTTTTTGGCCTGTGCTGACTCTCAACAAGGATTGCTCTATCCCCTTCCTTTAACATTACATAGCCGACAATGCTCTGCCCCTTTTCAGGAGCTTCAATTTCTTTATTCGTTTGACATCCGGACCCAGCTAGAATAGCAAAAACTGAAATAAGCACGAACACCCTTTGCAATACACCGTCTCCTTTCCAAGATTGAAAAGAGCGTAACACACGCGTTTTAATATTTGAATCCAGGATTTTCTTTTATATTCAGGAGGATGGCGGGGATATCTAAGTTCGTTGTATCGTATAGAAAACGCTCATCTATTCCCTTATTTTCGAATTCATCGGCTAATTCCAAACATCTTGTTCCCATCCGATGTTTTTTTATCCTTAAGGCGTCTCTTCGTAACAATTCACCTTTTTCAACCCATAATACAACATAAAAAATTACAGCAGCCTTCACCTCGGCATAAACCTTTCGAGAAAAGGCTTCCACTTCCTCTGGAAAAGCAACATAATCAATCACGACCGTCTTATTTGCCTGAATAAAATTAATGCTTACATCAGCAATGTTTTCCCAGGTCAAGGCCAATGATTCTTCGCTTTCCCAGGGCGGGCGGTAGCCACCGATAACCATATCACTGATGACGTCTCCTTCTATATAAGCGCTCTGGTCAAACTGCTCGGAAAGCCTCTTTGCAATCGTCGATTTACCTGCCCCTGCCGGCCCGGATATGATATAAATTTTCAATCGTTCCACCTGCTTTTGATATGTATGTTTTCATTTCGGCAGAAGTGATCATAATCCTGTTCGATCAAAAAAACATTTGACGTGTTTGCCGCCGGAATTCAAAGGTATCTGGACAAAAAAATGGCCGGTTTTCCATAAGACTAACCGGCATTTGATGATCAAACAGCATTATCTCTTATCTTTTTTGTCCTATAAATTGAATAACATGAGACAAGCCATTATGCAAATCCCCTTCATGACGGACCACTTCCCCCATGAAAAAGTGAACAATGCGCCAATCTGCATAAATTTGCAAAAACTCTTCAGGGGAATATAAAAGTTCCAAGTCTTGCGGCCCTCCGCTTTTATACGGAATTTGGTGAATGGAATAAACCTCTGCAACAAAAAAGCCCCCCGGCTTCACTGCTTCTTTCACACCCAAAAGCGTTTTTCGGCGCAATTCTTTTGGGAAGTGCCCAAAAATACATACGATTTCGTCCCATTGATCTTTTTTCCATGACGCTTCATGTAAATCAACCAGCTCAGTTTTAACTGTTACATCCCGCGATGCGGCAAGCTTTTCAGTTTTTCGCAAACCTGATTCGGCATAATCCCATGCAGTGACATCCATTCCCTGCTCGGCCAAAAAAACGGCGTTCCGCCCTTCGCCTTCCGCAATGGCCAAAGCGTCACCTGATAACTGGAGCTTTTTCTGGGATTCTGATAAAAATGCATTCGGTTCGGTTCCGTAAATATAGTTCTCATCTTGAAAACGGGTATTCCAGAAGGAAGTCATGATCCGATTCTCCTTTCCCACATGAGATATCACCTGGCATCAAGCTTCGGCTATTTATTTTGTTCCGGTGGATCCATGTCCTCCGCGGTTTTCGTTGCCTAAATGATCGACCTCGACCAATTCAACTGCAGTCATCTTCTTCATGATTCTGAATTGGCAAATCCGATCTCCTTTTTTAATTTCAGTATCTCGCAGCGCATAAGCCGGGAAAAACCAGAAATCACTGTCCCCTTTGTATGACTCATCAATCACGCCCATTGAATTTGTCTGAATGATACCGAAATTTTTATATGTACTTGAACGAGGAACGACATGGGCTTCATACCCTTCAGGCAATTCCATCGCCACTCCGAGAGGAATCAGTTTAAACTCATCCTTTGGAATAGATACATCTTCCGCAGCTCTCAGATCAATCCAATCACCCTGTTCGATTTTTGAAATGCGCGTTTGTGTTTCGTCTGCATATTTGATTTTGATTTGCAATGGCATATGTGTTAACTCCTTTTTTATTTCAACTTTGATTATAAGTATAGCAGTTAAGGCCTCTCGTATAAAACCAATGCTGGGCTTCATTTTATTGAGCGGGATGTGTCGGATGCTGCCCCCTCACTCTTCAGGCTTTTTTCATCCAAATACCTGATCTTTGATAAATCGAATAGAGAGTAAGCTATGAAATTAAACTTTTCATTAAAGCGTTAGACAAAAAAGTGCAGTTTATGATCTAGCCGTTCAAAATGTTGATGCTATGCAGTCCTCTCGTTCAACATTGTCTCTGCAATGGTTAGGCTCTTCCAGTCAGTTTTATATTTGCTTTTCTTACTTTTTTGTTCGTAAGTGGACAAAAGTCAATATCAAACCCAATATAATGAATAATATAGGATAAAACAATACAGATGATTGAAAATAGGCTGAAGCTTCACTATTGCCATTTCCATCAATCACAGTGTTAGGAAAAGCAATAGAAAACAACTGTAACGAAAATAGCATGAATAAGCCAAGCAAAAACGAAATAACTCCTGATATAAAGTACATATTATAACCTCCCAAATAAATATTGCGCGCTGTTGCTAATGAAAAACTTGCAGTATAGTGTTTCCTATTGAATCCTTTACACTTTCTCTTTATTACTCTTGATCTGCAGGAAAACTGAATCCCAAAACCAAAAGATCGCAGCAAAAGTAATACTGTAAAAATAAATCGCAGCATTTTCAAAAACGCTGAATACATCGTCCGCGTTATTTGTGATAGCAAAGATGTACCAGACTAAAAAGGATGCAAAGCTGTAGATTAATAAATATTTGAAATTAAATTTCTTCGGATTACGATTTAAGAACACTTGAACCGGTATAGCAAATATTGCATAGCAGATTATAAGAATGATAGTCACAGCAACCAATGGGATATAATGAAAGTATCCTAAGTTAATCATATATACACATGTTGCTGCCAGAGATGAAAGAATCAGCGTATAGAGATACCTTCTAACTCGCACGATTTACCCCCCCTTTCACTCTTACTATAAAATAACGCACTGACTGATAAAAGACAGTGCGTTTTAGTCTTACGTCTAGGGTTTATAAAAGCGGATTAACGCTTTCACCTTCATTTTTATAAATATCGTTTGATGACATCCATTCTAAAAATTGCTTATACGGGTAATAAGTTGTTCCCTTTATTTCAACTTTAGGTGCATTAGGAAATTTGCTTAGTAATTCCTTAGTCTCTTCCTTATTTAATCCTAAATAAAAGTGCAGATCCTTTTCTTTTATTAAGGATGTGTACCCGGGAGAGCTTGCTTTTGGACTTTTAAAGTTTTTTAATCCATCCCCTATGAAATAGCCCATCAAAGCTAAGCCGATTCCTAACCATAAAAGATCCATAAGTACGATCCATCCTTCCGCCTCTTTACAGCTATTTTTCTTCATTAATAAATTTAGTTTATACGTATTCACAAGTTAATTTACAATCGTCTGAGATTGTGGAAAAGTCAAAGGATTGGCCTAACCTTTACTTTCATAACTTGAACATGTTCACCTTGTTGGATTGCAATTAGGTTTCATCTGCTCCCCGCCATTCGGCACATTGCTTCCCCTTTTGTTTTTGGAACAATGCTAACAAAAGCTTTATTTAAGAAGGACTTTCATCAACGGCATTTCCTTTTTCTTTTCTGAGAACATATTGGCCCCGGTATGTCTTTTCGACTTCAGGGTGAAATTTTATTAATCCCTGCATAAATGTCGTCATATTAGGAATTGACATCCCCGTTTCTTTTTCAATTTCTTTTTGAAGCTCACGGCTTTTTATTTCACCTTTGTGGCGCTTTAAAATCTTTAAAGCTGCCTCACGATGTTTGTAAGCTTTCGTTCCAGGTTTGGGTTTTCTTCTGGGGATTGAAGATGAATCAATGGGTGCTGATTTCTCTGGTTTATTTTTTTCAAAAGGTTTTGCAGTTGCATTGGCTAACTCTAAAAGCGGTTTTTTGTGGATCATGTTAGGCTCGCTATTGTCTAATTCGCGCAGCTTAGAATAAATTTCATTCCGTTCCTCCCGGAGTTCGCGCATGACATTGATCTCAGCATCGTTAAGCTGCTCAAGTCTTAAACGGAGCGCCTCTCTTTCATTGAACACGTTCGCCATCTCCTAAAAACCATTATTTACTTATAGTGTATAGGACTTTTTTATGTTTAACAATCGTTTTTCATAATTATTCACAATTTCACAACTGTTGGATTCATTAAGATTTACGTCCAATTCAAAAATGTATAAGGCAAACCAGTAAGGAAAAACCGGGATGCAGATGAAATCTGCCGCACAAGAAAAAAATATATAGTGTAGTAACTGTAGACAATTAGGGAAGATAGGCTTATAGATTAATCGGGTACTTTCATTTTTCTCTTTTCCGCAGGTTTGCTCCACTTGAAAATTTTGTTTAAATGCTTATAAAAGCTCTTGCTTTCTTTTGCCATAAGTGATCCCGCAACTGCCAAAATGAGAACATAGAGCGCGGTAAAAGGCGTTAAAATAGGATTTAATCCTGCTGTAACCCCTAAATTAGCTACGATGATAGAAAATTCTCCTCGGGCCATGATGGTTAATCCGATATTGGTAGAGGCTTTATGGGATAAACCCGCTTTCCTTCCAGAGATCATTCCGGCTGCAAAGTTGCTTATAATCGTAAGTACAGCTGCGCCTAATGCCAGCCAAATTGCATCAGCTAATGTTGATGGATCAATACTTAATCCAAAGCTGAAAAAGAAAATCGCCCCAAAGAAGTCCCTAAACGGAACGACAAGATGTTCGATGCGATCTCGGTGCTCAGTCTCAGAAAAAACCAAGCCTAACAATAAGGCACCAATCGCTTCTGCCACGTGAAGCGTTTCTGAAAATCCCGCAACAAAAAATAAAATCGCAAATATCACAATGATAAAAATTTCATCTGATTTTATGTTTAACCATTTATTTAATAACAGAGCACCTTTTCGTGCGATAATAAAGAACAGTAACATATAACCAACGGAAATAAGAACAGAGGTGAAAATACCGAGGAAAGATGTAGAACCGGCAAGCAAGATGCCCGACACTGTTGTTAAAAATAAAGCGAGAAAGATATCGTCAAATAAAATAATCCCCAGGATGAGCTCTGTTTCGGGATTAGCAGTTCTTTTTAAATCGACAAGCACTTTGGCTACAATCGCACTGGAAGATACACTAAGCAGTCCGGCAATAATGAGCGTCTCCATCCAAGGCATGCCTGTGACAAGTCCATACAGAAGGCCTAAGATGAAGTTAACGGCCACATAGATACTTCCGCCCACTACGATGTTTTGCCCTGATTTGACCAGCTTGCCGACAGAGAATTCAAGCCCTAAGTAGAAAAGTAAAAAAAGTACACCTATTCGGCCTAGAAATTGAATAATTTCATTGCTTTCGATAAATGTTAAATCAATGATCCCAATCGTTGGAGCGTGTGGGCCTACAATCATCCCGAGAACAATTAGAAAGGGGATGATTGAAAACTTTAGTCTGTTTGCAACAACAGCGCCAATCGCAACTATAACAAGTGCCGTACCAACTTCAAATACTAAGTGATCCATCTATAATCTCCACTCCTTAGGTTGATAACAGCTTTTTGATTAATTCTTTGATCTGCTGTCTTTCCCCTGAAACAACTAATGTATCACCAGCTTCAATAACTGTATCCGACCCCGGATTAAGCGACTTTTTGATGTTCTTTTTCTTAATCGCGATGACAGTAACTCCAAAGTTATTTCTGATATCAATTTCACCAATGGTTTTATTTACAGCGGGTGCATTGGGTTCTACTTGATACCATTCAATGATTGTATCGTCAAAAGCAAAGTCTACGGTTTCCAAAGCTTGGGGTTTATACGCCATGCCGCCTAATATACTTGCAATTTTTCTGGCTTCAGAATCGTTAAATGTAGCACTAACCAGAACCTCTTCATGATCGTCAGCATCAAAATGATAAATTTCTCTCCGGCCGTCATCATGGATTACAATAACCAACTTATCCTGATTTTTTGTAATGATCTCAAACTTATATCCGATTCCCGGAAGTTCGCTTTCTCGAATATTCATTTCATTTTCCTCCTCTGAAAACAATAGTTGATTAGGGATGTTCTAAAGATTGATATCGATTCCGCTTCCCTTCCATCATTATACATTTCAGGACGTTTGAGCGGCTGAGAAGGGTCGAGCGATGAAACTATTTTTGAAAGAAACGGTAACTCGTTCCCGATTGCCCCTTCCCAAATAATATTTATATATGAAAAAAAGATGATGAAATCATTCCGAATCATTTTCTCAGATCAAAATTCCATATATTGTTTTATAAACCTTCTTAATCCATGTAACCCAATACCATTATAGTATTGTTTTATAACATTTCAAATGCCAAATATTATGTGATTAGCCGACACTTGTTTAAAAAGCTTTTGACTCCCTCCGTTTAATGCGATATTCTCATGAATGCGCGATTATTCGCAGGATTTCATAAAAATATATTGATTTAGTGAGTAATTGCAGAAGGATTCAGGAACATGTACTAAATTGCATGCAAAAAGAACCTGGTTGTACTCCTTTTATCATTTGAGCTCAATATTAGATGTTGCAAATGAGGATCGCAAAATTTGTTGAAATGGTCGCAATCAAATTTGCAAATTCAATTTCCAGCAAAAAAAGACCTCCCCTTGTGCAATTTAAAAGGTCGGTCTATCGTTTAATTATATGCTCATTGAAAGCTTTGTTGTAATAACAAGGATGTTTAAAAATCAAGTTTTAACTCTACTCCTATGAAACACAATATAAAACTGCAAAAATCAATAATTTAGATTTCATTTAGAAAACCTCCCCTTCGAATTTTTTTCGTGATGCAATAGCTTTACGATAAAATTCATTTGCACCTAAAATGTCACCTTGTTTTTCAGATAAAACATCACCTATACAAATTCCGTACCCCTCCATATCAGGATACAGCTTTTTCTCTTCGAAATACTTAAATGCTTCTCTTTCCCTTTCTTTAAGGTAAACTAATCGATCTTTTTGAACACAAATATTTCCCACAAATGACACTATATGTTCCACTGTATCCAATCGACTGAAAATTAAGAATCCAAAACTTATATAATTATAATTTCAAACTGTCTTCTTTAGCCTGCGACAAGTCTGATCGTTGAGTTTTGCAAAGTTTTGTGAAAATCAATATGCCGATCCCGGCTATGATTTCAACCAATCCTCCAAAAGCGATTACTTTGCCTGCTCCAAAAACAGTTGCAGCATACCCAGCTAATAAAGCACCTATAGGAATCATCACATATGAAATCATACGTATAACAGCATAGACTTGAGGTTGATCCTCATCGTCTACTGATATTTGAATAATCGTATGTTCAGGGACATTTATTGCACTAATCGTCGCTCCTAACACAAAAGCCGCAACGAACACTAATAACAATAGAGAATTCATACCAGTTATAAAAAACGCCGTTCCCTCTACAATACCAGCCGTAACAAAAAGCAGACCATAACGATTCACTCTGACCCTAGTTAAGATAAATCCCATCACAAACGCACCACTGGTAGTCAAAACTCTCACTATAGAGTGAATAATTGCCCCTTGGTTTAAATCTTCCGCTATGTAGACAGCTGCCAATGCTTCCCACGGTGCAGATCCTAAATTCAAAAATACGCAAAAAATGGCCAAAGGAAATAAAATATGATGGCGCCGTACAAGCATAAAGCCTCTCTTAAGCTTGTTTATATATGGCTCATGTGATTGTGCTGCCTGGGCATTCACTCGATTCTTACTAACGTTATATTTAATGAACAGCACCAACATAGCTGATATTATATAGAGCGGCAATATAATGAGCATCGTATGAGCTGCACCAATCAATACAATCAATACACCGCAAAGTGTAACCGCTCCCAGCTTAACTGCTTGCCCCGCAGATTGTATTATCGCATTTGCCTTTTGAATGAGATCCTCTTTCACAATTTTCGGAATTAAAGAAACAGAAGCAGGATCATACGAAGCTCCTGTGGCAGAATGAACCAGCATCAGCAATATGATAAACCATAAAGGAGAAAAACCATTGAAGTAGCATATTGGAATAATGAACATCAATGACGCTCTGGTTAAGTCCGCAAAGAACATCCAGAACTTCAATGTGTTTGTTTTCATTAGTGGAGTAATGATCGGCCCTAAAATTGCCTGGGGAAGAAAACTTACAGCGATTAAAAACGCAGTCCCTATAGCCCCTTTCCCATCCAAGATTAAAAACCATAGAATCGTATTGAATGCTAAACTGTCTGCAGTTATTTTCACCATTTTGGAACAAAAAAGAAAGGTGAAGTTTTTTTGCCATACGGTATTGGCGCTATCCATTTTTCTTAAATCCCCCTTGCAAAATCCCTCTTTTTTACATCTGCTGTTTTTTAAGCATATCCTATTTTTGGTTTTCGAGCAATGAAGGACAGGAATAGTTTAAGAAAAATTTATAAAATCTGGACTTTGTCATTTGGTCATGAATGGGCAGCTGAGTCGATGGAGAAAGCAGCATCTGATGCGGCATACGAGGGAAGCACAGATTTAGGCAATACTCAACCAGAAGATGGGCCACAGTTCAACGGAGAAGGTTATCATAACTACACACGATTTTCCAAAGCAATTGGTGATTTCAAAGTTATAAGTCAAGGTATTGATGGAGTTGCTGCTAATTATTCCATGGACTAGTGCTGGAATTTCGGGGCTTTCAAATAATATGAAGGATTATGTGATACGAGTCAGTTGAGGCTATAGGCGGTTCAATATTTTTTTGAACCCCCTTATTTTCGGGGAGATCTTGGTGTTTTATATAAAAATAAAGCGATTTCTGATTAATGAATATTCATTATATCAATGAACTCTTTTATTTTTTCACTATCGCTGATGTCAATGCGAACTACCTTTGTATTTTTAATAATACCTTCTGTGTATTCTTTCATTAAGTTTTTATCTATATCAGCAGAACTATCGTAGCATAAAAACAAGCGAGGAAGAAGATGAATCCGTGTCCATAAAGGGATCTGAAGAGGCTGTTTTTGAAGATTCCCTCGTCCCGCCTCTACACCCTGTAATCGACAGAACGAGCAATAGTAGAGCAACATTACAATAAAAAATCGTTGTTCGTTTTTTCATTCAATCATTCCTTTCATTCTACCATTGCATAACATGATGGAATTTAATGTAAATAAAAATACATATGCATTTTTTCGTTATCCCCTCTACTAAGCGGGTGCCGATCCCTCAAGCCCGGTCTATTCTGCAGCTCAGGATAGGTCCTGCGACTTAAGTTTCCATAATTCAATTACCTCTGTATAATATAAATAAATTCTGCCTCTGTAGCTCTAGAAGGGAAGAGCGCCGTAAAACAATTGTAGAAACGGGTCGCAAGGCAAGGGTTTCAGAAGCACCGAAAAGCAAATAAGCTGAGACAGGTGAAATTCCTGTTGGTGAAATTCCGTAGGGAAGCGTGTTCTCCCCTAGCCTATGCTTACGAAAGGAGTGCGGGTTCGAATCCCGTCAGAGGCATTAAATATTTGATGTTAAAACAGTTGTGTCTGGGCATCCATGGTACAGATTGAAGGAAGAATAAGTTGATTTCATAAGTTATAAAGATAGTGAGCGCGTGGTTTCTCAAATTTGGCCCATGCAGATGATGTTTGTTTACGCTGCAATGAATCTAAAAAAGCTGGCTAATTGGACTTGGAAAGGATCCTAACCATCAGCTTTCTCATCGAGAAAATAGAATAAAATCGACAAAAACAGGTTCATCATTTAATTTAAGGCTTTAGATAAAGGTTTTCGACACCTGTTATGTTTTTGCAGTATATCGAAATATAAATTACTAACTGCGGTGTACAACTTCGGTTTTCTCTTAAGGGAATTGGATCCGTCTTGTCCCCTTCTAAAAAATAATCTACCAGAATAATGTGTAATAGTTGGCAATTTATCAAAATTATATTAAAATCAAGTCTATAATCCTATAAAGGAGTCGATAGTAAATGTCAAGAATCGCACTATTCGAGGCTCTTCCTTTAAGAAATACTATTTCTAAACGTATTCAAGAACTCTTGCAAGAACGTGACAGTGTTGCATATGTTGAGTATGATAAAGGCGAAGAATACATCAAACCTGCAAAAAGTGTAGATCAAATCACATCTGAGCTGGAAGAGGCTAGAAAAGATTATCGAGATCTGGTAGTATTAATGTCCGAAGCTAAATCTTAAAGCTAAAGTTGTATGGGATGAAAAAGAATTGTCTATTACTGAAGCTCTTGAGTTAGCTCAGCAACTTAGAGGTGAAGCTAATAGACTTAAAAGCTACGGCCGTTCTAAAGAAACTGAACGACTATCATCCTACTCTGATGTTATTAGCTATCGTAAAGCAATGTTTGATCCTGAGAAAATGCAATCTAAAGGATTAAAACTTGAAAGAATGGCGAATCGCTTATCAAATGCAATTGAAAAAGCAAATCATAACTATGAAATTGAGTTTGAGGCCGCTGACAAGTATCTATAAATGCTGGGCTTTTGCCTTAGCTATGAGGGTGAAACTGATTTCACCTTGATAGCTGATGTAAAATCATCAGCACGGAGCATCAGAGAAGTAGAGAGCCGCTTTGGTTTAGAGCGTATCTGAACTGTAATACCGATAAAATTACAACATTTATTTGTAGATGGGAAATGGGAAACGGATAACGTTTAACAGCTTACGATTTACGTGATTTACAATTTGACGGACGTTAGACATTTAATGTGATCATATTTTGATAAAGTAACTTTACCTCTGTTCTCTGTTGCTTCACTTTTAGCTCACTTGCCACGTAGAAGGAGTTCTTGAAGACGTCTTATAAAGGCGTCTTTTGTTATTTCTATATAAGGTTATAGTTGAATTCGCGATCAGCCGGAATCAAAGAGACCTCTTAATTTTCATTCCCCATCACCTGTCGCAACTGAAAAACATGACTTGCTTTTTTTAGTGACTTGCATTTTGGGACAGAGATTGATATCCGAATCAACAAATTTAACAAAGAAATTTTCAATGAACGAATGGAACATTTAACAAGCAAGGTCATTGAGTATGGAAAGCGTCTGCAATAACTTCTATCCTTTTTTCCGTTAACCAACTAGCCACTTTTTCTGGGCCTTGTTTTTTAACACTAGATGGCAACTGTTCAACACCTTGTTTTATTGGCTTTTATCCAGTGAATGAATGCTCGTAAATCGACAATAGCTTGTCTCACCGATTCAACTGTACGATATAATATTCGCAATGATCCATCAATTCCCCACTATCCGTTGAATTTTCCAGCTCTCCTTCTAAATGATAAGGAAAGTGAATAGGAGTACATGTTCCATCCTAAATCTTTCATTATGCGATTATGAAAGACTTTTTTTGATTCATACTCAAAGTTACAGATATCAAATTCTTCAGTTTCTCCGTCTATATTCAAAAACAAAAATTCGTTTTTTTATTTAAATAAAGTGTATAATGATCCTCTCAACTATTAATTAAAAAGAACCCCTAGAAAAAACTAGAGATTCTTATCTATACTCAATATTTTCTCAGTGGGATTTTTCCAATAAAGTTTTTCAATGAAATCTTATAATGGAGTTCAATGTCCCGTCCAAGTTTTTCATGCAACATTTCCATTTGTTTAATGATGTAATGAAGGTCGAATACATTATATAATTGTTGAGTTTCCCAAATGGTCATCAGTCGAGCCTTATGATCAAATGGTATCAATGAAATAATGGGTTCATCCTCTTCATACTCCATTGTGTAATATCTATACTCTGTAACTTTGTTTTTTTTCTTGACTTTTTTAATCCACTCATTCAAAGAAGCATAAAATTCTAATAGGGCTATATTCTCTTTGAAATATGTGTTTCCATTTATTCTGATTTCAAGTTCTCCCTCAACTCTCATCGCTACTGAAGGGTCTTTTTTCATTTTCTTTGGGATATCTGCCTCTTCGGATGTGAACTTATAATTAAATTCTACTTGATTGGATACGCCGTCCATATCTTACCGTCCCACCCTATTACTATTTTTATTTTTGTTTCACCTTTTGTTCCGATTTTCTTTTTTAGATTGGCTGTGATGACAAAGGATAATTTTTTGTTATTATTTAAGCTAAAGGAAATATTCTTGGATTGTAAAGCTTCCTTAATCCATTTATTCACTTTGCTTTTACTTGTAGTATTAAATTTTCTGTATCTTCCTCCAGCATTACTGAGGTGCTTGTTGCTCACAGAAAATTTAGAAACCTTTTTTATGGCTTGTTTAATTGCTGTTTTCTTAAAAGTTTTTATTATAAGTTTTTTTCCATATTTCTTGATAGCCCACTTTATACCAAATTTAGAAACAACACCAACTATTATTGCAGGGACGATTGATGCTTGAGCTTCAATTGTACTAATTTTATAATTTTCCCCTGTTTCCTGATCAATAAACGTTGCCTTAAAATCAGTTCCTTCAATTTCCTCAATCAATACATTGTAATTTTCGACTTCTTTTTCACCATTTTTTTGATTTGTAATACCAGTAACAGTGATTTCTCCAGATTCTTCGTTAACATTCATGTCGGTTTGAATATCGCCGTTATCAGTTTCTAGTTTTGTTGTAACATTCACTTCATTTTGGTCATGGTTTTCTTCAACTACCATTTCAATATCTTTTTCTAAGTCTATTTCCAATTCCTTCTCAATATCTACTTTATACGCCTTAGTGTTTTCTTCTACGCCTGTAATTTTGTTATCGCTTCCAATTCTAATATCATTTGATTCAGCACTTGCAATTCCAGGCAATACTCCAGACAAAACTAAAGTAAACACAAGAATTTTTATTAATGCCTTTTTCACACTATGTCTCTCCTTTTTTGTTACAAATAATTACTCCGTGACCAAACTCTTTGTCATATCTTGACTTGCCAAAATCTACAGCATTCTTTTGGAGCATCTGATAATAATCTCCTTTAGATATTTTATTATTTGAGATTAAACATCCAATTGCTCCAGTTGTAAACGCAGTTGAAAAAGATGTCCCTCTGACTATACTATAGCCCCCGTCTTTATCTGTTGACTTTATATTCACTCCTGGAGCAGAAAAATCAATTTTTCCTTTGGCAGACATGGGATCAATTTCGAATTCTTTGTCAAAAGAAGCAATCGATAAGACTCCATTATATTTGGCCGGATATTCCACAGCAAGCCCAAAGGTGTTCCCAGAAGCAGCAGTAATAATAATGTGATTATGTAAAGCTTTGTTAATTGCTTCATACAAAGCTTCATAATCTTTTTCGAAGCCAAAGCTTATATTAATTATGTTGACTTTTTGTTTGATACACCATTTGATCCCCTTAACGACATCCTCTACCTTACCTTTACCATTAGCGTCTAGTACTTTGACATCATATATAATAGCATTCTGGGAAATACCTTTTATTTCTTCACCGCGTGCAGCAATTATTCCAGCAATTGCTGTACCATGACCGTACTCATCTTTGACAGGCTTATCAGGATTAGTAGCATTGAATTCATAGAAAGTTAAATTTTCGAATTCTTTATGCGACTTATTAATGCCACTATCAAGAATAGCTATTTTAACAGGCCTTTGATGATTATTACGATTTTCTTGGCCAATAAATTCATATCCCCATACTGTATCTTTTTTTTCATACATTTTAGGTTGAGTACTGTTTTCTGTGGAAACTTCCTCAGAGCCAATAAAAAAAATGCAAACTACATAAATCAAAATCAAACAAGCAACCAATAAAAATGCAATTTTCAGACTCTTCATTAGACTTCCTTTTCAGAACTTTTTTATTATCTTAAATTCTTTTGTCACACTCCTTTATTATTGTAATACACATAATTATTTTAGCCTATAGGTTAATGGTTGTAAACAACTGTATTTCCACAATATATTATATTTGGGATTTTACATTTTATTTAATTAATACGAAAAGAAACCATCTCCTTTATTTATGTAAAGGGGATGGTTTCGACTAATGAATTTTTCAATTTTAAGTTGCCATTCTTTCAGCTATTTGAATACTTGTGTTCTGCTGAGTTAAATAAGGAGCACTGGCTAGACCTGAAACACTTAAAACTAAAACTGCACAAATTAACAATTTAGATTTCATTCAATAGCCCCCCTCTTTGGATTTGTCTTCGCGCATGAATGGCATTGCGGTAAAACTCGTTTGCTTCAGCATATGCTTTTCTGGCAGCAAGATATTCCGCCACCAATACACCGTACCATTCCATGTCAGGGTACAGTTTCTTTTCCTCGAAGAACTCAAATGTTTCTTTCACGAGGCTCAAATTATAAGACAGATAGAGACCTTTAACCATTTTTAATTTTTTGATAATTTCTAAGTTTTGATGGTGTTCTGCCAAGCTCTTCCCCTCTTTATACAAATGGATGGCTGTTTCTAATTCGTTTTTTCTTGCTTTAATAAGAGATAAATTGAACAGAGCTTTCGGTTCATAGCTGTGGCTTTCCTGTTTATAAAAGCGAACTGATTCTTGGAAATGTTTATCTGCCTCGTTAAGTTCTTCAAGTTGATTATAACATATTCCAATATTGAAATGCGACGATCCAATTAAATAGTTGATATTTAATTCTTTAGCTTCCTCAAGTGCCTGAAAGGCGTTTTTCAAAGCATCTTCACTTCGCATATTGTCTAACCAGTTACCTGAGATAACAAATTGACAATGGACTCTTTGGACACCATATGTAGGGTAGTTGCGGAAAATTCGATAAGCAAGGCTGGCATAGTGCATCGACATGTAGGTTTGTTTCATGTGGTAGTGAAGTTCAGCCATTTTAAAATAAAAATCTGCCTTTTCAATTTCAGTTTCTTCGCTTTCAAGCGATTCGATTTCTTGCTCGGCTCTTTTATAGAACATTAAACTGTGTGTATACTCTTTTTGTCGAAAATAGAACATCCCCATAAAAAAGTGATAATAATATTCTAGCATCCCATTTAAATTACTGTTTCCTAAGGCTGCCTTCAATTCTTCGCATCGCTTATTTATATTCCTCTCAACATCAGGATAGAGATAGTCGAGCATAAGTTCATGTCGAAATTCCAACAGAGAAAAATAAACAAGCACATCCTGATTCTCTTCCATCATTGCGATTTCACGCTTAACTTCCTCTTTCATTTCCTCAGCGACATCAGGGCGATTATTTTTCATAGCAGCATACCAATGATTCATTTTGGTTGCTACCCAATCATAAGGAATTACACTTTCATTCGACAACTTTCAAACCCCTTCCACCATTTTTTCCAGATATTATGGATTATAGCACAAGAAAGGAATCTAACGGTAATGATTTGTTAGAAAATTTCAAAAGAAATATATTGTGACAAATCAGTGCATCTTTACAGCTTTTCTAGTTTTCTCTGTGCAGCTTCCCAATACCACGCAGCCCCTCCTTTTACCCTCTTTTTCAGTCCTTATAATAAGGATAGTCCACAAACATGTCATCAATATGACAACTTCTTGAATCTTTATGTTTTCTCTTCTTAGAAATTCATTCAACTCTTTTTTTATTAAAAGCAGCTTCTACTGTCTTACCCACAGTGAGCGGCTTAGAGGCAATTGACTGACCGTCTTTGTAGATACATCGAAGACACAGTAGACAATCTTATGAGCTGACTTTTTGGACATGAAACGTTCCATTACAGCTTCAAAGTCAGGAGCACCACCTGAGGCAGCTACAATGACTTCACAATCTCTAATGTATATCTCCTTTATATGAAATGGTTCGAATGGGGATTAATTACAGATATTACTCCATCAGATTTAGAAACAAGAATTGTGATTCTACGAAAGAAGGATAAGGCTATGGTAGGAACAAGACAACTTATAATGCAATTTTTTAGTTATTTGTAATTAAATTACAGATACTCTTAATATTCACTCATGAATTCGTGGTATTATATTGCAGGGGACGATCCTACCTCATGTCAAAGTCAGAAAAAATATTATAGGAGGTAACATATGTTTAAGTTTAAAAAGAATTTCTTAGTTGGATTAACGGCAGCTTTAATGAGCATTAGCTTGTTTTCGGCAACCGCCTCTGCAGCTAGCACAGACTACTGGCAAAATTGGACTGATGGGGGCGGAATGGTAAACGCTGTAAATGGGTCTGGCGGGAATTACAGTGTTAATTGGTCTAATACGGGAAATTTCGTTGTTGGTAAAGGTTGGACTACAGGTTCGCCATCTAGGACAATAAACTATAATGCCGGAGTTTGGGCGCCGAATGGCAATGGATATTTGACTTTATATGGTTGGACGAGATCACCTCTCATAGAATACTATGTAGTGGATTCATGGGGTACTTATAGACCTACTGGAACGTATAAAGGTACTGTAAAAAGTGATGGGGGTACATATGACATATATACAACTACACGTTATAACGCACCTTCCATTGAGGGCCCAAAAACTACTTTTACGCAGTACTGGAGTGTTCGCCAGTCGAAGAGACCAACTGGAAGCAACGCTAAAATCACTTTCAGCAATCATGTTAAAGCATGGAAGAGTCATGGAATGAACCTGGGGAGTATTTGGTCTTACCAAGTCTTAGCGACAGAGGGATATCAAAGTAGTGGAAGTTCTAACGTAACAGTGTGGTAACAGATTGTCATTAATCAGGGGTAGCTAACGGTCTGCTGATCGTTCCTTGAGAAATTTTATAATCATTGTTATTGTGAGTTACTAAGAGGCGACGGTCTTTCAGTTGAAATTCCAATATACCCCTCTCGTATGGTAAATGATTATTAATATCGTTAGTAATGGTTAATGGCCGTTTTCCACCAGGCGAACGGCCTTGGCATTGCTGGACCCTTCGGTAAATTAAAGTATCTTCTATAATCTTTTGTCTGATCAACGACAGTTGCTTTGCCATTAACGAAGCCAAGAACTTCTATGCCATATATCCCTCCTGAACCATAATTTTTCAAGAACCATTTATAACTCGTCGGAAAATTCAATTGAAGTTTCTCTTCCAGTTCAGAAATGATCCCTTCACTTATACCACCTGTAAAGTCGTCGGCATCAGCATTTTCTTTTATGAA
>NZ_JBALMR010000003.1:0-14116 GCF_036963165.1 Bacillus sp. JJ675
ATTTTCTCGACAGCCTGAGGACCATGGCGTACCATGGTCCTTTTCTTCATTTCCTTAATTCCTCCAGCGTTTCCTCCCACCGCTTTAAAACGGCAGCCTCATCCTTTAACTCAATCTGAACCCCGGAGATGATGTTTGCGTATTTTGCGATGTCTTCCCGGGCCGATTCGACGGTGCCTGAGAATCGTGCTCTCTGGTATTTTGCATTTTTTAGTTCGGGCAGTTCGGACAAGGACAGCCTGACATAATGGGCTTTGCCTTTCCAGCATGTGACGAGCATCGCCCGGCCTGTTCGGGCGATGTTTGCAGTTGTTTTCGTGCCTTGCCAGAGAGCCAGGCGGACATCGGTCTCGTTCAGGGCGAGGATTTCGCCGGCGCTGATCATGGCGGTGTGGGGCCAGCCGTCTTCTGTGACGGTTTGCAGCATCATCGCTTCACACCGTTTAGAAGCGAGGTTTTTGCCGTCCAGCAGCTCCAGCAGTTCGCGTGATATTTGAGATGGCATGCCGGACACCCGCCTTTAGTATTTTCGTTTCGGAACGGCCGGAACTTGGACGGCCGTTTCGACTTCGGCCGGATCGATTTTAAACGACGGATTGTATTTTTCCGGGTTTGTGATCGTCTCAGGCTCTGATGATCTCCATGTGAAAAAGCAGTGCTGGCATTGGTAGACTTCCCATGCACCTTCTACCGGAGACTTGCTGACGGTTTCCGCTTTTTTCGAATCACAGCGTGGACATGTATGCATAGTAAAACACTCTCCTATCTTATCGATGTAGTAGATCCATTAATTTCTTTTCCCATTCCTTCGTGTTGACAGGGGAATCGAGCGGCTGTGAATAGTGCCCTCTTGTTTCCGGCGCAACAGGTGTTGTGGCATCCAGGATCATTTTGTGGGTAATACCCGCCGGTTCAGAACCTGGATCAAGCGCCAGGACGGATAGATCCGGGATGATCACTGCATCGTGTTTTGGATGCATTTTCGTCGATAGCGCCCACATAACCTGCGGAAGGTTAAACGGATCGACGTCTTCGTCAACGACGATCACCATTTTGCAGTAGCCGAGGCCGTGCGGAGTTGTCAGCGCGCGCATGCCGACTGCTTTAGCGAATCCGCCGTAGCGGCTTTTTGTTGAGACAATGGCGATCAAACCGTGCGTATACATCGCGTTTACCGCGACAATTTCATTCGGATATGCCTCTTTTAGCTGCTGGTAGAGCGGCACACATGTATTAATGCCGACCATGTAGTCAACCTCAGTCCAAGGCATGCCTAAATAAAGGTGTTCAAAAATCGGGTTGTTGCGGTGGTAGACGCGTTTGATTTTGATGATCGGCATGCTGCGTCCGCCTGAATAGTGGCCGGTAAACTCGCCGAACGGACCTTCATACTCCCGTTCGCCCGCCAGAATTTCACCTTCGAGAACCACTTCCGCTCCCCATGGGATATCTAAATCAGACAGTTTTGATTTGACGATTTTGTAAGGTTCGCCTTGCAATGCGCCTGCCATTTCGTATTCCGATTGATCGTATAATAGCGGTGTGGATGCCGCTGTTGTAATGACCGGCTCACAGCCGAGCGCAATCGTAACAGGCAGGTTTTCGCCGCGTTCTTCAGCCTGGCGCAAGTGGATCGCAATGTCATGCTGAGGGACGGGCTGAATGCCGAGGCGGTCTTTTCCTTTTACCTGCAGTCTGTATATGCCGACATTTTGCTTGCCGAAGTGTTCCGGATCTTCAACGTCTCTGGAAATAACGCAGGCCTTGTCTAAATAAAAGCCGCCATCGCCCTGATTGATGCGGAAGAGCGGCAGTATGTCAAACAGGTTGATGTCTTCTGTGATTTCGTTTTCGTGAAACGGCGCCGTCTCCTCTCTTTGCACCTTGACAGGAAACTGGTCATAGCGGCGCGCAAATTCAAAGAATTGTTCTTTGACGGGCGTGTCTTTTGGAAGGCCCAGCATCAACGCGTGGTTCGGCCAGGAACCGATGACATTCAGCGCGATTTGAGCATTGTTGTAGCCGTAAATATTGTTGAATAAAAGAGCGGGCGACTTGTCTCCGAGGTTGTTGGCGGCGCGTGCGGCGGCTCCCAAATCGGGTTCCGGCTTCACCTCTTCCTGAACTTCAAGAAGCTGTCCTTCTTTTTTCAGCGTGTTTAAAAAATCTCTAAAGTCTTGATATGCCATTCTGTTGTCCTCCTTATGTCTTCTGTTTCATTCCTTCCCAGCGCTTTGCATCGGACAGATGGATCCCAAATTGGTCCAGCGTCCGGAATACGATATGGTCGACCATTTCAGTCAAGTTTTGGGGATGGTTATAAAAAGCCGGCATGGGCGGGAGAATCATCGCCCCCATTTTGGTCAGCTCAAGCATGTTTTCGAGATGGATTTGGTTGAGCGGGGTTTCCCTTGTTAACAGAACGAGTTTTTTCCGTTCCTTTAGCATGACATCCGCCGAACGGGTCAAAAGATTGTCCGCCAGCCCCGTGCGGATGCCGGCCAATGTTTTCATGCTGCACGGAGCTACAATCATTCCGTCCGTTTGAAAGGAACCGCTCGAAATACGGGCTCCCTGGTCTTTATGGGAATACGTAAAAGAAGCGAGCGCCTCTAAATCCTTTACGGTGTACCCCGTTTCATGCCGGATGGTTGCGCCGGCCCACGGAGAGATGACAAGATGCGTCTCAACGCCGGCTTTATTCAGCCAATCCAGCATCCGCACGCCAAAAACGGCGCCCGTTGCACCCGTTATTCCGACAATGATCTTCATATGCGTCCTCCTTTCTCTTCTGTGATGCCTCCAATTCAAATGATACGCCTCTAATTACCATATTGAAAATATCTATAATATCTATATATAATACTTTTAAGGTATAAAAAGGAGTGTTCCCGAAAATGGATATCCGTCAGTTGAAATACTTTGTCACGATTGCGGAGGAAGGAAAAATTACAGCGGCGGCAAAGCAGCTGCATATCGCCCAGCCGCCGCTTTCCAGACAGTTGAAGCAATTGGAGGAAGAACTCGGAGTCGTGCTATTCGACCGCAACAAAAAGAAGAGTCTGACACTGACCTATGAAGGGGAAGTTTTTTATAAAAGGGCGAAAGACATTTTGCATAAGCTTCGGGATTCGATTCTCGAAGTGCAGGAATTGCGCGAGGAAGTCGCCGGAACGCTTGCCGTCGGCTCAACGATCTACTGTGCCGCGCTTTTGTTGTCAAAAGTGTCGCAGATCAGAGAGAAATATCCCAGCCTGCTGTTTAATATTTGGGAGGGAGAGCCCTCACGGCTTCACAAACTGCTGGAAAACCGGCAGATTGACGCGGCTATTACGACAACTCCTTTTTACAGCAAAAACGTCGAATCGAAAAGTCTTCCCGACATCCCCTGCAAGCTTGTCCTTCCGGGAAATCAATCATACGGCCTCAGCGGGAAAGCCGACATGAAAGAAATTTCAAAACTGCCGTTAATCCTGCTTAGGCCGTCAGATGGAAAAGGTATATACGACAAGGTCGTCGAAGCTTTTCAAAAATCAGGCGCAGAGCCGAAGGTCGTCTGCGAGTGCCATGACTCCACAACGCTCCTCAGCCTCGTCACCTCGGGGTTCGGGGCGACGATTCTGCCGCTATCGATGCTGCCTGAGCATTTTGCCCGGCACGTTCAGACGCTGGAGATAAAAGACAACCCGTTTATTTTGACACCGTCGGTCGTCTGGCGGGCAAACAGCTTTTTGCCGAAGCCTGTGAAGGAGTTTTTGGCTTTGTTTTAAGAACATTTAGTTACCGATAGATAAAGCCTGTATCGCAGATTACCGATACAGGCTTTTTTTGAACATTTCTTCTTCCACTAACGCGGAAGCGGCTCTGCCAATATGACAGCTCCGTATTTTTGCATCCTGAGGATTTAATAAAAGCGGGCGGCTTCGGTTTTTTAATCTTTTTTCCATCACTTCTGCCATCTGTCTCGAATTTGGATTTCCTTCATTTTGTAATTGATCAATGATATTCATATAATCCGTTTCATTTCGGTTCTGACTTAATTTATATGCTGCCTGAATTTCTCCCACCTTAATCTTGAATCCAACAATACCTTTCAGTTGACTTTCTAAGAGTTGAGGAGAAAGTTTGTCCCATAAAATTGGATGTTCTCGATGTTTTTCGTATTTTTCCATCATGATTGTTAATTCCTCTACTAATTCATCTTTCTCTAAAATGCTTGCTTTACCATATACATGGACGGCTTGATAATTCCATGTTGGTACTTCTTCATGCGCATACCAAGAAGAAGAAATGTAAGCGTGCGGCCCCTGAAACATAACAAGCACATCTTCACAGGATTCAAATGTTCTCCACTGGGGATTTCCATAAGCCACATGCCCAGTAATATAGCAATCATCACCTTTTTTATTTAATCCCAATGGCAAATGAGTGGCAATCGGTTTCCCTCGTTCTGTCGTGACAATCGTGCCAAAAGAGTTTTCTTGTACAAAGTCCCAAATTTCATCAGCATTTGTAACCTTATAATATTTTGGAATATACATAATCATCCCCTCCCCTTTAAAAAAAGTTATATGATTGTTTTCGTCATGATAAAATCCGTTTGTTCTTCATCGCCCATATAAAAAGAATGGGCTCCAGTTTGAACAAACCCCATTTTCTTGTAAAAAGCAATCGCATTTTCATTTTTTTCCCACACGCCTAGCCAGACTTTCTTTTTGTTGAACTCCTGTGCGATTTCCACAGCTTTATTTAGCAGATATTTACCAAGCCCGTGTTTTTGAAAATTGTTCTTTATATAAATCCTCTCGATTTCAAGTGATTCATCACCCATCTCTTCAGACTGGGCATCATTGATATTGACCTTTAAATATCCGGCGACTTCATTATGATAATAAACAAAAAAGAATTGAGAAAAACTATTGGATAGTTCTGTTTCTAACTGTTTTAAGTTAAACGCCCTTTCCAAATAGGCATTCATATTTTCGGGTGAATTTTGATGCTTAAATGTCTCATTAAATGTTTCATAACTAATTTCTTGAAGTTTGCGCAAATCCTCACGGGTACACTTTTTTATATTGATCGTCATTTCAATATGGCGCTCCTTTATCAATAGTTTCTCTTGTTTCCCTTTTTTACAAATTCCCAGTCTTTTTCTATATTTTTTCTTACTCTTTGAAGAAGATTGAAAATGGTTTCCGCTTCTTCTTCGGAAAATCCCGCTAATGCGACACGATTCGAATGAACATTTTCTCTTTTTATAAAAGGAAATACCTCTTTTCCCTTTTCTGTTGGATAAAGTTTTTTTATTTTTTTGTTGTATTCATCATCTTTCCTTTCAATAAAGCCCTTCATTTCCAGTTTTTTTATTGCACGGGCTGCGGTTGTCCGGTCTACTTTAATCATTTCGGCCAACTTTTCTTGAATGATTCCCGGGTTTTCGCAGATTCGGACAAGGTACAAATATTGCCCTTTTGTAAGGTCATGTTCTTTAAACTCGATATTGCTTATAGAATCCAATGCCCTGGCAATCATTCCAATTTCACGAAGAATTTCCTTCATAATGACCTCCATAGTACATATTTTTGTTGCAAATACAATAAAAATGGCGTACATTTAATATAACCCAAATTTGTTGTATTTGCAATAAAAATCATAGTGAAGAGGTCGAGCAAAGTGAAATATGTTTTTTATGTATTGGGAATTTTAATACTAACCCTTGGTATTTCTTTCACGGTCCAATCAGATCTTGGAGCTTCACCTTTTGACGCACTTTTGGTGGGACTGTCCGTAAATGCGGGGCTGACTGTCGGAAGTTGGGAAATCATTATAGCTTTCATGTTGATATGTTGTAATTCAATTTTAAAAAGACAAAGACCGGAAGTGTTGGGGTTGTTGACAGCATTTATAACGGGTATCGGCATTGATATGTGGCTTTTTTTATTGCACTTTTTTGTAACACCGGACCGATGGTACAGCAAAGTTGTTTGTTTTGGAATCGGCTTAGTTGTTATCGGATTAGGAACAGCAACATATTTGCACGCAAATTTTGCACCGGTTCCAATTGACCGATTAACATTAATCATACAAGAATTAACTGGAACAAATCTGTTTTTTTCGAGAACATTCATTTACCTCGTATTCTTGGTTATGGCAGTGGTTTTCAATGGACCAATCGGCGTTGGAACTTTGCTAACCGTATGTTTAGGGGGGCTAATACTTAATTACTGTATGCCTTTTACTAAAAGAATATTAGACCGCATATTAACACACTCTCGTCCATCACCAAATGATAGAAAAGATTGTTCGGAAAGAGAAAAAGCCCCTTCGCACACATAGCCAAAGGAGAACTTGTTTGCTCAGGAATTAAAACCGTCCTTTGAAGAGAAGATCAAAAAGGCTGCCGATTTTCACGGCAGCCTGAAGCACATGATGCGCTCTTGTTGTTTACAGCAGTTTTTTTCCCAGCAGCGACTCGACCAGTTCGACGGCCGCTTCGCCGGTTTTGTTTTTATGGTCCAATATCGGGTTGACTTCGACGAATTCGGCGGACGTGATGATATCTGCGTCATAAAGCATTTCCATCGCCAAATGGCTCTCCCTGTAGCTGATGCCGCCGACGACCGGCGTTCCGACTCCCGGCGCATCGTTTGGATCAAGCCCGTCTAAATCGAGGCTTAAATGGATGCCGTCACAGTCCGCTGACAAATATTCAATCGTCTCCTCGATGACCCGCGTCATCCCTAAACGGTCGATTTCATGCATCGTATACACCTTCATGCCCGTTTTGCGGATATATTCGCGCTCTCCTTCATCAAGGGAGCGGGCGCCGATGATGACGACGTGCTCCGGCTTGATTTTCGGCGCATAGCCGTGAAGATTGACGAGCTTTTCATCACCCAGGCCGAGGCTTACGGCCAGCGGCATGCCGTGGATATTGCCGGACGGCGACGTTTCGATGGTGTTCAAATCTCCATGCGCATCATACCAGATCACGCCGAGCTGTTGATAATGCTTTGCAACGCCGGCCAAAGTCCCGATAGCAATGCTGTGGTCTCCCCCTAACACGAGCGGGAAGCGGCCTTTTTCGATGACATGGTCGACAATATCGGCCAATTTTTGATTGCCTTCCAAAACAGATGCCAAATTTTTTAATCCCTCATCATGTTTAGGCTGATCGCGGTTGATCGGCACATCCCCGAGATCCTCGATATCGTACCCCAAATCGGTTATCCGTTCGACAATGCTTGCGTAGCGGATGGCGCTCGGTCCCATATCGACGCCGCGCCTTGCCTGTCCCAAATCCATCGGCATTCCAATCAGAGAAATCTGTTTGTTCATCAGCCATCACCTCATCGTTCGTTTTGTTTTTGCAGTACCATAAAGCTTTCTTCTTCGTGCGGCTTTGCCGCGCGGCGCTTTTTAACAAAAAAATGATAGACGATATAGCAGCATAACATAAATACGACTCCGCAGATCAATGCCATTCTCTGCTCTGAATCAAAGGCAAGGCTCACAAGCACGGTGCTGTTTAAAATAAATCCTACAAGCGGCAACACCGGATAGAGCGGCGTTTTGAATTTCAAATCCTCGACCTTTCCGCCTTCTTTTATATACCGTTTCCGGAACAGCAGCTGTGACAGCGTGATCGTGATCCAGCCGATTTGCGCACTCAATCCCGCCAGCGACAGCATCAGCATATACAGCGTTTCAGCTTTAATAAACTTCGAGAAAAGCGACAATCCGGCAAAGCCCAAGGTTATCAAGAGCGCATTCATCGGAATGCCTCTTTTATTGACTCTGCTTAACGAAACAGGGGCCATCCCTTGTTCAGCCATCGAATAAAGCATCCGCGTCGATGCATATAAGCCCGAATTAGCAACCGATAACAGCGCGATTAAAATGACAAAATTCATCAAATCGGCGGCATATGGAATCCCGATTTGATCAAAAACGACGACGAACGGACTTTTCACGACTCCTGCCTGTTTCCACGGAATCAATCCCGCAAGCACGAACACAGACAGGCCGAAAAACACAAGCGTCCGCCAAACCGTTTGTTTAATAGAGCGCGGCACCGTCTTTTCCGGATTTTCGCTCTCCCCCGCCGCAATTCCGATCAGTTCTGTTCCCTGGAAGGCAAAGTTGACCGTGATCATCGTAATAAATACGGCGCTTAAACCGTTTGGTAAAATACCGTTTTCGACGAAATTGGAGAAAAACGGTGCAGGCTGTCCGCCTTTCATGTCAATCAATCCGAACATGGCTCCGCCGCCTAAAATGATAAAAAGAATAATTACGATGATCTTGATGCCTGACAGCCAAAACTCCGCCTCACCGAAAGCCTTTGCCGACAGGGCATTCAGCAAAAACAGCAGCCCGCAAAAAATCAGGCACCAAATCCAGGCGCTCGTATTGGGAAACCACCGATTCATCAGCTGTCCCGCGGATAGAAATTCCAAAGCCGCTGTGACCGCCCAGCCGAGCCAATAAATCCAGCCGACGGCAAATCCTGTCGCCGGTCCGATAAACTTAGTCGCATACGTTTGAAAAGAGCCTGAGACGGGCATTGCCACCGCAAGCTCGCCGAGACATAACATTGTGAAATACATGATCAGCCCGCCCGCCAAATAGGAGAGGATCGCTCCAACGGGTCCGGCTTGACTGATCGTAAAGCCGGTTCCCATAAAAAAACCGGTACCGATCACGCCGCCGAGCGAGATCATAAATAAATGCCTCGATTTCATCGTCCTTTTCAATGTGTGTTGTTGATCTTTTTCATGGTTCAAACCTTTCACACCCTTCAAATACTTCTCCCTGTATTATGCACCCCTTATGCGTCTACCTGATACTAAAATCCCTTAAATCCGACAAAATCATTATTTTTTAAATCTTCTGAATCATTCCCTTATATTTCAATTTTTGACAATTTTCGCAGACCGGGCGAAAAAACGGGCTGAACAACCCCTTATTGCTCAGCCTTTCGCCTTACTTCGACAACACGCGGGAAATTTTTGCGATGGCCCAATCAAGATCCTCTTTGGATATGACAAGAGGAGGCGCAAAACGGATAACCGTCTCATGCGTTTCTTTGCAGAGCAGTCCCTCTTCCTTCAAGCGTTCACAGTAAGGCCTTGCAGCCTCTGAAAGTTCAACTCCGATGAAAAGGCCTTTTCCGCGAACCTCTTTGATTTTCGGATTGTCGATTTGCGAAAGCTTTTCTTTAAAATATTCTCCAAGCTCCAAAGAACGTTCGGCAAGCCTCTCATCTTCCAATACGTCAAGCGCGGCGATAGATACGGCGCATGCGAGCGGATTTCCGCCGAAGGTCGATCCGTGGGAGCCTGGATTAAATACGCCGAGAACGTCGCGGTTTGCCGCGATGCATGAAATCGGAAACACGCCGCCCCCGAGTGCCTTCCCTAAAATGTACATATCCGGAACAACTTCTTCCCAATCGCAGGCAAACATCTTGCCTGTACGCGCCAAGCCTGATTGAATTTCGTCGGCGATAAACAGGACATTATGCTCCTTGCAAATCTCGGCTGCCTGCTTAAGATAGCCTTCCGGCGGAATGACGATTCCAGCTTCCCCTTGGATCGGCTCAAGCAGGAACGCCGCCGTGTTAGGCGTAATCGCTTCTTTCAGCGCCTCGGCATCCCCGTACGGAATCAGCTTGATGCCAGGCAGCATCGGTCCGAAGCCGCGCTTGTATTCTTCTTCTGATGAGAGAGAGACCGCAAGCATCGTCCGCCCATGGAAGTTTCCTGTACAAGCGATGATTTCCGCTTGATTGTCGGCAACGCCTTTAACATCATACGCCCAGCGCCGCGCCGCTTTGACCGCAGATTCAACCGCTTCTGCGCCGGTATTCATCGGCAGCACCATGTCTTTTCCCGTCAATGATGCGACTTTTTCATAGAAAGGGCCGAGCTGGTCATTGTGAAAAGCTCTTGACGTCAAGGTGATTTTATCGGCCTGATCTTTCAGCGCCTGAATGATTCTCGGGTGTCTGTGCCCCTGGTTGACTGCGGAGTATGCGCTCAGCATATCCATATATTTGTTTCCTTCAGGATCTTTTACCCATGCCCCTTCAGCCTCGGAAATGACGATCGGCAGAGGATGATAATTGTTCGCACCGTATTGTGCCGTCTGCTTCATAATTTCTTCGGACTTTGATAAAACAGTCATTCAGATTCCTCCTTCTTGTGTGGTGGACAACAGCCAGATGTTGTTTTTCTTTCTCGCTCTTTCATATTTGCAAGTTTCGTGCCAAGTGAGAAAACTGCGAATTATGAAGGAATGCCGGCGGTCCCGCCGCAAATATTTTTGCACTTTTCAAAGGGAGTGCAGAATTTCTATGTATAAAAATTTTGCACACTGAAGCGCTCGTGGCTTACAATAAAAGCAGTTTCAAACAAAGGGGGAAATACATGTGCTAAGGGATTTTGAACTGCTGAAGCTGATTTTTCAGCGGATTATCAATGAACTTGATATCGGTCTGCATATCGTCGATGAAAACGGCACATCTGTCGTTTATAACAATAAAATGATGCAAATCGAAGGAATGGATGTCGAGGATGTGCTCGGCAAAAACCTGCTAGACGTGTTTACGTTTGCCGATCAGCATGACAGTACGCTCGTCCAGGCTCTCCAGTACGGGAAAACGATTAAAAACGTCAAGCAGACATACTTCAATAATAAGGGCCAGGAGATTACAACCGTCAATCATACGTTTCCCATTTTGAAAGACGGGAATATTAAAGGTGCGATTGAGATTGCAAAAGACGTCACAAAGCTGGAGCGGCTCATTAGGGATAATATGAATAAAACGGAAAATGCGAAGTACACATTCGACAGCCTGATCGGCGCGAGCCCGGCGTTTACGGAAGTCTGCGAACACGCAAAGCGGGCGACCCGCACCTCTTCATCCATCCTGATCGTCGGAGACACCGGAACGGGAAAAGAGCTGTTTGCCCAAAGCATACATAATGGAAGCCAGAGGTCAACAGGTCCGTTCATTTCGCAAAACTGCGCCGCCCTCCCCGAAAGCCTTGTCGAGGGCCTTTTATTCGGAACGGCAAAAGGAGCGTTCACGGGTGCAGTCGACCGCCCCGGCCTTTTTGAACAGGCACAGGGAGGCACGCTGCTGCTTGATGAAATCAACTCGCTCGATTTAAATCTGCAGGCGAAACTGCTGCGCGCCATCCAGGAGAAAACGATCAGACGAATCGGCGCTTCAAAAGACACGCCGATCGACGTCAGAATCATCGCGACGATGAACGAAGATCCGGTCGATGCCATCAGCGCCCAGCGGCTCCGCAAAGATCTGTTTTACAGGCTGAGCGTCGTCACATTGTTCGTCCCGCCGTTAAAAGACAGAAAAGAAGATATCATCCCTCTCGCAAACCATTTTATTGATAAATACAATGTGCTGTTTCAAATGGAGGTCAAAGGATTGGAAAAAGATGTCGCCGATTTCCTTCTTTCTTATGATTGGCCGGGAAACGTCAGAGAGCTTGAGCATTTGATCGAGGGCGCGATGAATTTAATGACATATGAAGAAAAGATCGATCTTACGCACCTTCCTTTGCAATACCGGGCAAAATCGAAAGCATCGGACAAGCTGCCAAAACATCCGGGCTTCGACCTTTTTGCCCAGCAGCCTTCCGGATCGGCTCCTCCTTTAAAAGAGCAGATCGAGAATGCCGAGAAATATTTTATTCAAAAAACGATCAAAAAATGCAACAACAACATATCCCAAGCGGCACGGTCGCTCGGAATCAGCAGGCAGAGCCTCCAATACCGTTTGAAAAAATGGGGGATCCGGCCTGATCGGGAACGGGGATGAAGCTTCTTTATTTTCATCACTAAAAACGTATTTCTTGACTCATACTAAAAAAAGTTTATGCTTTACTTTTGGAAGGCCCTTAAGTAAAATCATATCAAATAAATCCAATAAGAAAAGTGGGGAATAAAATGAAAAAAGCAATATTCGCAGTTCTCATGACGCTTTTGATCACCGTAGCTGCAGCTTGCGGAGCCTCCGGTGACAATGCTGACAATAAAAACACAGGCAGTGACAAAAACCTTTGGTCACAAATTAAAGATAAAGGCGTTCTCACCATCGGTACGGAAGGAACGTACGAACCTTTCACATACCATGACAAAAAAGCCGACAAATTAACCGGGTACGATGTTGAAGTCATGCAGGAAGTCGCAAAGCGCCTCGGACTGAAAGCAGAGTTTAAAGAAACGCAGTGGGACAGCATGTTTGCCGGTCTTAACTCAAAGCGCTTTGATGTCATCGCGAACCAGGTTGGAAAAAAAGGCCGTGAAGACAAATACGATTTTTCTGATCCATATACAACATCACAGGCAGTCGTCGTCACAAAAGCCGACAACAACAGCCTGAAATCTGAAAAAGACGTTAAAGGAAAAAAAGCGGCACAATCATTGACGAGCAACTACAACGACCTGGCTAAAAAAGCGGGCGCGAATATCGAGGGCGTTGAAGGAATGGCCCAGTCTTTCCAATTAATCCAGCAAGGCCGCGTTGACCTCACATACAACGATAAGCTCGCAGTGCTCAACTATTTGAAAACATCAGGCAACAAAAACTTGAAAATCGCTTTTGAAACAGGCGAACCTCAGACAACTCATTTCGCTTTCCGCAAAGGCAGCGGCGAGCTGGTTGACAAAGTGAATTCAGCGCTTAAAGACATGAAAGAGGATGGCACGCTTTCTAAAATCGCGAAGAAATGGTTTGGCGAAGATGTTACTCAATAATATTCAGACGGCCATCGGTACAGCCATCCCGTGGGATCTTGTACGGGAATCGTTTTGGCCGATTTTTGTAAGGGGAATCTATTATTCGATTCCCCTTGCCATTCTCTCTTTTATATTCGGGATGATCATCGCTCTCATTACGGCGCTGGCGAGAATGTCAAAATCGCGCATTTTAAGGGCGATTTTCGGCATTTATGTTTCGGCGATCCGCGGAACGCCGCTGCTCGTCCAATTGTTTATCATTTTTTACCTATTCCCGGCGTTTCAGGTCACGATTGATCCGTTCCCAAGCGCTGTCATCGCGTTTTCATTGAACGTCGGCGCTTATGCGTCAGAAATCGTCCGCGCTTCCATCCTGTCGGTTCCAAAAGGGCAGTGGGAAGCCGCTTACTCGATCGGAATGACCCAGAAGACGGCGCTCTCAAGAGTCATTTTGCCGCAGGCTGTGCGCGTTTCGATTCCGCCATTATCCAATACATTTATCAGCTTGATTAAAGATACATCTCTCGCATCGCAGATTCTGGTCGCCGAATTGTTCAGAAAAGCCCAGGAAATCGGCGCCGCCAATCTCGATCAAATTTTAGTTATTTATATCGAAGCCGCATTCATTTACTGGATCATCTGCTTTGTGCTGGCGATCGTTCAGCAGCTGGTTGAGCGGCGCGTGGACCGGTATGTGGCCAAATAAGGAGGGATCAGACAATGCTTTCGATCAAGGGGCTTAATAAATCGTTCGGTGAAAACGAAATTTTGAAAAAGATCGATTTGAATATCGAAAAAGGAAAAGTAATCGCCATTTTAGGACCTTCCGGTTCGGGAAAAACGACGCTGCTCCGCTGTCTGAACGCGCTCGAAATTCCAAACCGCGGCATTCTTTCGTTTGACGACTTTACGATCGATTTTTCAAAGAAACAAAAACAGGCCGACCTGCTTCGCCTGCGGAGAAAGTCGGGAATGGTGTTTCAGGCGTATCACCTGTTTCCGCACCGCACTGTACTCGAAAATGTGATGGAAGGACCCGTCAAGGTTCAAAAACGCGATAAAGCGGAGGTCAAAAAAGAAGCGATCCAGCTTTTGCAAAAAGTCGGCCTTAAAGAAAAAATGGATCTTTATCCGTTTCAGCTTTCGGGCGGACAGCAGCAGCGCGTCGGCATTGCCCGCGCCCTTGCGATCAAGCCGGAGCTGATGCTGTTTGACGAACCTACATCCGCCCTCGATCCCGAGCTGGTCGGAGAAGTGCTGAAGGTCATGAAAGACCTGGCAAACGAAGGCTGGACAATGGTCGTCGTCACCCATGAAATCAAATTCGCGCAGGACGTCGCGGATGAAG
>NZ_JBALMR010000003.1:14172-32146 GCF_036963165.1 Bacillus sp. JJ675
AGCCTGACCGGTCAGGCTGTTTTTGTCGTTTATTCGGCTATTTTAAAGCGGGATGCCGCTTTATTCAGCTCCTCAGACAGAGCTGAAAGCTGCTCGATCGCTGATGCGATCTCCTGCATGCCTGCGCTCTGCTGCTCGGCTGCTGCCGCCACTTCTTCAGAGCCTGCCGCCTGCTCTTCTGTAACAGCGGAAATCTGCTCCATGGCTGAAGAGATCTTTTCATACGATTCCTCTACTTTTAACAGCGATTTCAGCAATTGATCCGTTCTCTCGGCAAATTGAGAAATCCCTTTAAAGATTCCTGAAAAATTCTCGTACGTTCCATTGATTAAAATCTGTCCTCTATCGACGGCTTCATTGCCCTCTTCAATGCGCTCCATCACAAGACGGCTGCTTTCCTGCGTTCCCGCCACCAGCTGTGAAACGGATAAAGCGGCTTCAGCCGAGCGTTCGGACAGCTTTCTGACTTCCCCTGCGACGACCGCAAAGCCCTGACCTTCTTCTCCGACGCGCGCGGCTTCAATCGAAGCATTCAACGCCAGCAAATTCGTCTGTTCGGCAATTGAAGAAATCATTCCGATGACTTTTTCGATTTCGTCGGTATGGTTCTGCATCTCTTTAGCGGCTTGCTTCGACTCTTCCATGACGTTTTTGATCGTATTGGTTTGCTGCAGCGTTTCTTCCACAAGCTCCTGGCCTGTTTTGGAATCTTTGCTGACGCCTTCGGCAACCTGCTTCATTTCGTTCACTTTTTCGGTCACGTGCGAGATCTGTTTGTCTATTTCAGCAGTGGATGTACTGCAGTCAGTAACCGATGAAACGACCTCGTTGATTCCCTCGCTCATGCTGTTCATCGATTCTGCGACCTGAACCGCGCTCTCGCTCGATTCAGAGGAGACATTTTTCAGCTGAAGGCTCGTTCTTGATACCTCTTCGGAAGATGCTGAAATGTGCCCGATCAAATTCCGCAAATTATCGCTCATCCGCTCGAACGAAGCCGCTAATTTGCCGACTTCATCGCTGCTCTTAACGGTTACTTCAGCTGACAGATCACCGTCTGCGATTTTTTCCGATGCATTCATCAGCTTCCGAATCGGCTTGGAAATGTATGTACCGAGGAAATAAGCCATCAGCATCCCGATCAGCATCACAAATAACGAAATGCCGAGCGTATACCATTTCGCTTTCTCAGCCGTTTGCGGAATGACGGAAGCATCAAGGTCAATGCCCAATATGCCGGTCTGCTGCCCTTGAGAGTCAGTAAGCGGCAGAAAAATCGATTGATGAATTCCGTACTTGTCTTTATATACATCGCTTACCGTCGTTTTATTTTCAGCCAACGCCTCTTTCATCTCAGCTGAAAAAGCATATGGCGTCCCGAAATCATCGGCCGTATCAGATAAAATGATGATTCGTTCTTTTCCTCCCTGATTGGAAAGGATGTAAAGATTTTCGAGCTTGTTTTTCTTTTTCAGCTCATCCACCGTTTTTTTCGTCTGTTGATACAGATCGCTGTCTGCGGATGTAATGTCCAGTTTATTGCCTTTTATCCGATTGATTTGGTCTTCCGCAAGATTAATGTCTGTGTGAAGACGGTTTTGAAATTGCTGTTTTAATTACTCTGACAAGTCCTTGCTGATCACATTAAAAACGGCCGAAAAGCAGGCGATCGTAATGATCAAAACCAACGCGACGCCGGCCATGATTTTAACGGAAATGTGTCCTGTCAACTTTTTCTTAAGCGTATTCATCATCCATATCCCCTTTTACTTCGTCATGGCAGATTCAAACTGCCGGCAGACTTCTTCTATTTTTTCTTTTAAGTAGGCGACGATATGCGGCACGTGCTCAGGCAATGTATAAGGAGAAATCACGAAAAATTTGCTGACGTACAGCGGAACTTCGATCCCTTCCCGCGTCCCGGCGATCAGGTGCTTTTTCGTATCGCCGAAAAACATTTTGTCCCGATGCTCCCCAAGCTTCTCGAATAATTTTTCATTCAGCAGATTGTTCCTCTTTAGCTCCTGAACGCTGCATTCTCCCGACATCTCATCGGCAAACCTCGGCGCCCCTTCAGGATAGATCCGGAACAGCGTTGACATCCCGTGGTTGTCGGGGTTCATAATGTCCGCCTGCGGAATCTGGCGGATGAGCTCCCCGCGGAAATGATGATTGACGTCAAGGAATTGGCCGAGGAGCTTTTGATAGCCTTCTCGCCCAAACGACAACAGCGCACTGTACATGCTGATGGAGCTGGCCATCCGTGAACATTCCAGCGTATAGCCCGTATGATACTCGCCATAGCCGCGGTGGCCGACATAAGGCGTCTCCTCAGGATCGAGGTCAATTCGTTTCAAATCATTGGCATCTTTGACAAGGAACAGGCTTGTGACATAAGGCGTCTGGCCGAGCTTTTGAAAATCAAAACAAAGCGAGTCGGCTTCGTGCAAGTGCTGCATTTTCTCCTTGATCGGCTTGATCATGCTGAGGACGCCCGGACTGAAGGATAAAGCGTTCTCATCCAGATCATAATCATTAAAAAACGCAAAAAATCCGCCAAGTGCAGAATCGGCGTGAATGTGCGGTACAGGCAGTTCAAAATCGCGGGATACCTCTTCAGCGGCAAGCCGCACGGCACGGACGTCATCGATCCCGATCGCATCCGTTGTTCCCGTCGTGGCGACGATATAAACCGGAATACCGCCATTTTCGCAAACCTCTCTCATCTTTTTCCGCAAATCGCCCGTGTCCATTGAGTGATCAAGGTTGGTTTTGACTTTGATCAGGCGATCGCTGCCGAGCCCTGTCGCTTCCATTGACTTAAACAAGCTGTAATGCGCAGCTTCTGAACAGAAGGCATAGAAGTTCCCAGGAACGCCTTCCTTAAGTGCAGATGGCGCCATTTTCGCAATCGCGATCCGAAGTCCGGTGAAGACCGCGCCTTGTCCGCCCCACGTCGTATAACCTCCGCTTTTTTCGGCATCATAGCCCGCCAGCTTTGACATCATCGCGATGACCTTCACTTCAGCCTCTGCGCCGGCCGGCCCGTACACATCCCACAAATTATTGCCGTTGACCATGAAGGCCGTGATCATTCCTAAGATTCCCGGAATGCTGGCCATCGGAAGAATGTTGGTAAAAAAGTATTTTGAATGGTACGGATGGCTGTGCAAAAGCTTCAGCAGCTCTTCATTGACATCTTCCATCGGACGTCCTGAAACCGGAATTTTGCTTTCGGAAATCAATTTTTCATAAAAAAGCCCTTCCCGGTCCTTCACTCCATTGAGGTTGACCTGATCCGGATTTTTCAAATCGTCGACTCCGCGGATCAGCTGCTCGATGAGCGATAAAAATTCGCTTCTCTTCGCTTCATTTCCGTCTTCGCTCGGAAACCATTTCTGTACATCTGATGTCTTGCTTTGCTGCATGTTTCTCTCTCCTGACTGTATTTATGTTTATTTCAAAAAAATATCTCACTCGCCATATCGGGCAATATACCTAATTTTTTAGGATTTCTAGCCAATTTTCTTTAAATTGTTTTATTTTTGCGGTTTTTGCGGTTTTTGCGGTTAATGTAAAAAACTTCTTAACGCATTGTTAAGAAGTTTAAGTAAAATTATGTTTAAAAACATGTTCTATTAACCTTTAAAAAGAAGCTTTCGGATTGAAGGGCTTAAACGCGGGACAAAGGCGAACAAGAGGGGGCAAACCTGCCGGCTAAAAGGCAAAATAACGATAAATCTCCATTCTATTTCATTCGGAAAACCTTTCGTTTCTATTCATTGTACATAAGCGACTGGGTAAGCTCTCTAAACTGCTTTTCGATCGGTGTCAGCTGATGATGCAAACGGGTGATCATATACGTATTGACGTATCGGCAGGAAGGCGGCGCCTCCAAAAACGGCCCGGCCTTAAAGCGTTTTGCGACTCTTTTGGAAACGAGGGAAATGCCCATGCCGATTGAAGCAAGCTGGACGAGCGTCTGCATGTCGCCGACCTCGATCGTTTCGCCGCGGGTGATGTTCATGTCCGCGAACATATTGTTCAAGATCGAGAGATACAAACATTGATCTGAAAGGATAAGGACGTTTTTGCCCTCTATGTACTCTTCCAATCTCGTCCTTTCTTCAATCCCTTCCCCGATGATAACCATTTCCTCCACACCCGATTGTTCGTAATGGATGTTTTTGTTGTTCATTGATCCGATCGTATATGCTATATCAATATTTCCCAGAAGAAGCTGTTCCTCGATATATTCCGTCGATCCCGTTTTCAGCGTCACTGATAAGTTCGGATACAATTGATAAAGCCTGCTTAATGGCGAACCCACCAATTTCGTTCCCCCGATCGATAGCATCGTGCCGACCCGGAGCTGTTCATCGTACATTTTCATTTTATTTTCTGTTTCTTCCCATAACAGCAGCATTTTTTTAAACTGCCGGTAGAGGATTTCCCCTTCTTTTGTCAACCGGACGCCTTTCGAACTTCTGATGAACAGCTCCTGTCCGTAATGAGCTTCTATTTTTTTAATCTTGGCCGTCATATTGGATTGCAGATGATTCAGTTTAACGGCGGCAGCCGATATGCTTTGCAGCTCCGCTGCGGAAACAAACGCCTTCATGTTTTCTATATCCATCAGTTCCCTGCCTTCCCATCAAAAAAATTGATATAAGCATCATATATTAACATTTTTCATGATCATCATATCTCATTATACTGGTGAAAAGCACATAATGGAATTGAGGGATCATTGATGAAGCATGGTATGATCAAAACGGGAATCATCGGAGGCTCAATGAATAATCAATGGGCCAGCCGGACTCATATTCCGGTTCTTACGGAACATCCGGATTTTCAGATTACGGCGATCGGAACGTCCAACATGGAATCCGCAAGAGTGAGCGCAGCGGCAATCGGCGCACCGCTCGCGTTTGCAGATCACCGGGCATTGGCGGGATCTAAGGATGTCGATTTAGTCGTTGTCAGTGTAAAGGTTCCGTTTCATGATGAAGCAGTCACCGCAGCAATTCGGGAGCAAAAGCACGTGTATTGCGAATGGCCGCTTGCGATCGACACAAACCAAGCGAAGAAGCTGGCTGAATTGGCAAAGAAAACGGGCATCCGCCATGCCGTCGGACTGCAGGCAAGGCAATCCCCGGAAATCAACTGCTTAAAGCAGGCGGTTCAAAAAGGCGACATCGGAAGGGTGCTGTCTTGCACGATGCACGTCTCCACGCACGGAAAAGGCGGGGTAACGGACGAGAAAAGCAGCTATCTGCTGCAAAAGGAAAACGGCGCTGATCTGCTCGCCATCAACGGCGGTCATTCGCTTGATGCACTTTGCTATATACTCGGCGGCTTCAAAGAACTGTCCGCATTGATGAATATCAATTATCCGGAAGCCGTCATCACTGAAACAGGCGAAACGATTGCCAAAAATACCGCTGATCAAATCGTCATAAACGGAACGCTTGCAAGCGGCGCATCAGCATCCGTTCATATTCAAGGCGGCGTGTACCCGGCATTTCGTTTAGAAATCCAAGGGGAAAAAGGCGCTTTCCGGCTTTCACAGCAGCGTTCACTCGGACATGTGCAATTCGGCGGCCTTATACTTGAAAAAATGGCCTATCCCGAGGTTTCAGCTTTGTTAACAGGCGCTGACCATATCCGTTGGCAGCACGTCAGACAGTCAGCAGAAAAAGACGCTCACCCGGCTGGATATGTTGAAAAAGCGTATCGCGTGCTGGCGAAAGATATTCTTGAAAACGAGCGGAACATTCCCGACTTTGATGATGCCGTGAAGCTGCACATGCTGCTGGATGCGGTTCGGGAGTCTGCTGAAACAGGGCAAACCGTCGTTTTGAATTAGCCAAAAGGCTTGTTTCACAGGCATTCGGTCGATAATTCCTATTCTGATCGGCATCGGATTGTGTTACAATAACACTCGATTGTTTTTTTCGGAAAGAGGGGAATCGATTGAAGCGGGAATTCGTTCTGCGCTGGCTTTTTTATTTTGTCGGATTGATTGTGTTGTCTTTTGGGGTTTCTCTTACAATTGAAGGAAAAGCGCTCGGCATCGGTCCGTGGGACGCGTTCCATTATGGACTGTTTGTCCTTTTGGGGCTGTCCGTCGGCCAATGGTCGATCATTGTCGGAGCAGTCATCGTCGGCTTGACCTCGCTGTTTACAAAGGCTTGGCCGAAAATCGGCGCCTTGTTAAACATGCTGTTGATCGGTATTTTTATAGATTTTTTTAACTTCATCCTTCCAGACCCTGAAACACACGTCTCAACGGCCGTCATTTTTCTTTTAGGCATCGTTTTTACCGGTTATGGCGTCGGCATTTACGTGTCAGCCAATCTCGGCGCGGGTCCGCGCGACTCCCTGATGCTTTTGATCTCTGAGAAAACGGGCTGGAATGTGCAGTGGGTCCGCAACGGCATGGAGCTGACGATTTTGTTTATCGGCTGGCTGCTCGGCGGCCCGATCGGCATCGGCACCGTACTGACCGCAATTTTGACAGGCATGATTTTGCGCTTTTCGCTGCCGCAGTCCAAACGGCTCCTTGCATACGCTGTATCAGGACGCCGTGCTGAAGCGGCCCGGCCGGTTCAGTTTTCATTGAGGAAAAACGGATAAGAGGAAACCAGGACGACTGTTCCGGTTTCCTCTTTTTTTACCGCCGGCTGTTCACCTAACTGCCGATCCCTTATCTCATTGTACATTTCCTCAATCTCGCATTTTCCGGATTTTTGCTTTTTGACGGATGGTCAATTTGAATAAATCAATCATATATATTTAGCGTTTCTTCACAATCGGAATCCAAATCTGTGTGACATGGTCTTCAGCCAGGATGTTCCCGTCTACCGGGTAGGTTTCTAATTCGGGGCCGTCTGCATGTTCATAACCTGTAGCCGCCTGAACGGTTGGATTCACGGGACCTGCGGCATCGAACACGGCCCACGTTAATGCGGGGACTTCTTTCACGATACAGCCCTCAGGAAGATCTTCGGTCGTTTTTTCGACGCCGATGACATAGGTGAATGTGTCGGCTTGCTCGTTAAAATCCATGCATACACCGAGATAGCCGAGCGGTCCGGCGAACGGTTTCAATGATTCTGTAAAGCCGTTTCGGTTCAGCTCATCCCAAAACGCCGGAATCTCGACTTTGTTTTGCTCCATACTTACATTTGTCTGAATAGCTTTGCCCATGATGTGAAACGATTCTTTTTGGACGATCTTATAATTCATGTCCTCTGCTCCCTTGATTTGAATTTGAAAGGAAAGACGGGGAAATGCCTTGAGCGTCCGGCCTTTTTCTCGCGCCTGTGAAGGGCTCATTCCGTGAAGCTTGCTGAACGCTTTAGAAAACGATTCAGGCGTGTTGTATCCATACTTCAAAGCGACATCAATGACTTTTGCATCTGATGAAGCCAGTTCCTGGGCTGCAACGGTCAGCCTCCGTTTGCGGATGTAGTCAGCGAGCGTACTGCCCGTCAGCATGTAAAACATGCGCTGAAAATGAAATTTTGAACAGCAGGCGATCTTTGCGATATCTTCATGGCGCAATTCATTGTCAAGATTCTGTTCGATAAAATCAATGCTATCAGCCAAACGATTCACGACTTCCATTGTTGTTTCTCCTTTCAGTTCCCACCATATCAGTCAAAGGTCAGGAATTCCTGTCATTCTGTGCTTTGTTGTGACAGAAAAGGCCGGCTGTCTGCAAACAGCCATTTGACCGCTTCCGGAAAACGCTTCGCAAACCGCTCGAATCTGTGCGCTCCGCCTTCATCAATGACAAATTTGAGATGTTCCCCTGACACCCCGCTTTCTGATAAAATGCGGAAGGCTTCCTTTGTTCTCGGAATCATTTCTTTCTGAAGATTGTCGCGGTCTGTTCCTTCCGTGCTCCCCACATCCATATAAATGCGCAGATCTGGATTTAGAAAGGTGTGTCCGCGCATATATTCAATCATTCCTTTAAACCAAAAGGAACCCGACAGGCTTCCGATTTTCCCGAACGTTTGCGGTTCCAAGTATGCCGTATACATCGAGATGAGTCCGCCGAACGACTTCCCGATGATCCCGGTGTTTTCGCGGCTCCCATCTGTCAAATAGTTCCGGTCGATAAACGGCTTTAGCTGCCTTGCCAAAAATTCGGCATAATGAGCGCCGTTTCCTCCGTATGTATGATCCGTTTTTTTTAAGTGAGGCTGCGGAAAAGGGGTATACTCGTTTTCCCTGTCTTCTGAAGCCACGCCGATCATGACCAGTTCCGGCATTTCCCCGCGGCGGCAGAAATGTTCAATCATCTCTAAGCTATCGCTAAACCCCGGATTAAACAAATCCCCCCTGTCATGAACGTAAAGCGCCGGATAGCGTTTTCGGCCAGTGTGATATGAAGGAGGCAGATAGATCAATAGCTCTCTGCCGGAAAACGTGTCATTTATCAGTGTTCCATTCATCGTTTTTTAACTCCTTTCGTCTACCTTTCATGTTTGCTACAATCAAAATAGATTAAATTTCATGTAAAGAGGTTGCACGTGATGAAGATTTACGCTGTTTCTATGAATGAGCTTCCGAATTCCGGCCAGTTCGAACGAATGATGGCCATGGTGTCTGAAGAAAAGCAGGACAAGGTGAAGCGATACAGATATCCGGAAGACGCCAATCGGACGCTGATCGGGGAAGTCCTCATAAGAAAGATCATCAGCGAAACGTTCGGCCTGGCGAATGAACAAATTGCATTTACCTCCGGCCGGTATGGGAAGCCGTCTGCTCTCGGCTTGCCGAACTTTCATTTCAATATCTCCCATTCCGGAAAATGGATCTTATGCGCAGCCGGAAGCTCCCCGGTCGGAGTGGATGTCGAAAAAATCAAACCGGTCAATTACGATATTGCTGAACGTTTTTTTTCCTCCGAAGAATATCGCGACTTGATGGAAAAAAGCGAGCCTGAACGGCTATCCTATTTCTATCATTTATGGACGATGAAAGAAAGCTTTGTCAAACGGGCGGGAAAGGGCCTGTCTTTGCCGCTTGATTCGTTTTCCGTCAAGCTCGCAGAAGACGGCCGCGTTTCACTGAAGGTTCCTTCAGGCCATCCGCCTTGTTATATGAAAACGTATGAGCTTGACCCCGATTATAAAATGGCGGTCTGTTCCGCTGAGCCCGATTTTCCCGGCAAAATTGAAATTAAAGGGTATGATGAGCTGTAAAAGGCTGTGATCTAAAGAATCACAGCCTTTTTTTAATAACGCGATGTGCAGATCGTCTGTTTTAACAGCTCGATACCGCGCGGAATATCCTCCTCTTTTACATTGGTGGTATTGATTTTCAACAAATTTCGTTTTTGAAAACCTGCTAAATAATGGGCATCGACAGGCTCCAGCAAAACGCCGCGCTTTCTCATGTTTTTGATGATCCGGGACGCCGGGAGTTTGCGGTCCAAGACGAGATGGGTATGGACGCATGGCTGATCAGGAGGGTGAAAGTCAACAAGTTCTCCCGCTGATCCGGCGAGCTCACTCAGCAAGCCATGCAAAAGGCGCGACCGTTTTTCGTATGAAGCGCGGATTTTTTGCTTATGCCTTTCGAACATTCCGCTTTTTAAATAGATTTCCAAAGCGGCCTGCGACAGCATCGAACTGTCGATATCCGTCAGCCGTTTGTATTGATTAAACGTCTCTGTCAAAGAATCCGGCAGCACGGCAACACCGACGCGCAGCCCGGGAAAAATGATTTTAGAAAAACTTTTCAAATAAATCACGCGTGAGGAAACATCGTAGGAAAACAGCGGGTCCACCTTCTGATTCCCCTCTAAATCTCCTAAAAAATCATCCTCGACGATGAAAACGCCGTACTTCTCCGCCAATCGGACGATGCTCTTTTTTTCTTTTTCGGTATAGGAGCTTCCGAGCGGATTGTGAAACCTGGGCATCGTATAGAAAAACTTAATATCCTCTGTGCGAAAAAGCAGCTCTAACCGCTGCAGATCGATTCCTTGCGCCGTCCGTTCGATCCCGGTCACCGGAAGCCGGTGAACTTCAAGATATTTGAGCAGCAAATGGTAAGTTGGCTGTTCAATCAGGATTTTCCGCTTCTGATCGGGAAAAGGGATCGAAGCGAGCAATGACAGAGCCTGCTGAACGCCTGACGTGATGAAAATATTGTCCTGCTTCGTAAAAACCTGTGCATTTGCGAGCTCTTTTTGGACGACTTCGATCAAAGACGGAAGGCCTTTCGGCGTTCCGTATATAAATAAATCGTTTTTGTACGTATCAATGGCTTTGTTGATGCAATGCTGAAAATCGAGGTACGGAAAAACATCAGGATCAGGGGCGGATGCCGCGAAATCAATGACGCTCCTCTCCCTGTTCAGCAGCTTGTTCGTCTTTTTCACGACATAATAGCCGCTTTTTGGCACCGAGTAGATCATATGCCGCTTTTCCAGCTCGCTGAGCGCCCGGATCACCGTGCTTTTGCTTACGCGAAACTCGCCTGCAAGCGTACGGATTGACGGGAGCTTATCCCCCTCTTGAAATGAGCGTTCCTCGATCAACGACTCCAGTTTATTCATCAGCCCGACGTATTTTTGCATGCTTGTCTCCTTCTCCGAATCTGTATCGGTACAGATATGCTTTTTTTGTATTGTATCAAACTTTTCCGCCGTATATGATGACAGAGACCGGTCAAATCACATGTATTGCATGCATACGATTCGGGGTGATCCTATTTGCATAAATCTGCTTATGTTGCAGCTTTGTTATACGCCTTTATCATCGGTTTTTCATTTTTGTTCGTAAAACTGCGCTTGCAGCGGCGGGACCGCTTGACCTGCTCGCACACCGCTTTACCGCCGCATTCTGCGCCGCGCTCATTCCCCTTTTGTGCGGCTGGGTCAAGATCGGCATCCGCGCGAAGGACGTGCTGTTGATTTTGCCGCTCGCTTTATTTTATCCGGTGATGTTTTTTGGTTTTCAAGCCTTTGGGCTCGTCCATACGTCTTCCTCGGAAGCGGGGATTATACAAGCCTCGATCCCGATTTTGACGATGCTGTTGGCTTCTTATTTTTTAAAGGAACGCTTCAGCAGGCGGCAGTTCTTTTTCACGGTTTTGTCAGCGGCTGGCGTGGCTTTCATTTTCTTAATGAAAAGCGCGGGCGTTAGCAGCACCAATGTAAAAGGAGCCGTACTGATCCTGCTGTCGGCGTTTTCTTCAGCAGGCTACAGCGTCTTGGCCAGAAAGATGACAAAAAGATTCAGCTCATTGGAATTAACGTATGTGATCACGGCCGCGGGCTTCGTCTTTTTCAACGGAATCGCCGTGTTCGGCCATATGACTGATGGGACGCTTAACGATTTCTTCGCGCCATTCCGGCATCCGGCCTTTGTACTGGCGATTCTTTATTTGGGTGTGCTGTCATCGTTTGCGACATCCTTCTTGTCAAACTATGCTTTATCGAAAATTGAAGCTGCGAAAATCAGCTTGTTTAATCATTTGGCCACATTGGTGACGATTTTGGCGGGTGTTGTTTTGCTGCGGGAAACGCTCGCATGGTATCATATCGCCGGTTCGATCGTGATTATTGCCGGAATCATCGGCGCTACAAGAAAAGAAAAGCGTCCTCAATTAAAAAAACGGAAAATCGGCTGACAATCGCCGATTTTCCGTTTTATCGTATTGTTTGGCCCGCTTCCTCGAGGATCGACCTGATGCATGCTGCAACTTCCTCCGTTTTTGAGAGGAGAAACATGTGACCGCCTTCAAACGTATGAAATTCGGCTTCCCTGACCCACTTTTTCCAGCCGGAAGCGTCTCTCATGCATTTCTCATCTTGATCGCCGTTCAATATGTAAACAGGCGAGTTGACAAGCGAATGATCGGTGTGAACAAACGACTCCAGCGCGCGGTAGTCTGCCCTGAAGGATGGGAGGAAATAGTTGATGACTTCCCTGTTCCTTACGAGCTCATCGGGGATTCCGCCAAGCTGGATGATATGGTCGAGAAAGGCATCATCATCATAATGGGACACCTTTTTCCGCTTGCAATCAGGGGGCTGGATCGCCGAAATAATGACGGCGCTCGGAAAGATTCCTTCCTTTTCGAGCTTCTGCGCCATTCTGTATGCGACTATTCCCCCCATGCTGTAGCCGAACAGCACAAACGGACGGGTCAGCTTCGGCTCCAGTGCCGTCTTGTACATCCCGATGAGCGCCTCCAAATCATCGACAAGCTCCATTTGATTCGTCCCGTGGCCGGGCGGTTCGATCGCCATCATGTCACAGTCCGCTTTTAAGCAGTCATAAAGCGGCCGGAATGATGCAGAATAGCCCCCTGCATACGGAAAACAAATCAATTGCATGCCGCCCGAAGACGGCCCGAAAGTTTTCAATATATCGTTCATGATTATACACCCCCGTTTACAACGGCACGCTCGCTTAAAGCCCGTCTGACTATCTCCGCGTTTTGTTTTACAAAGCCGTCAGCGAGCATTTCATCATGCGTTCCGTACCCTTGATATTCTCGATAAGACGCCCTTGTTCCTTCTTTCCACGAAGAAAGCCATACCGGGAGCGGTTTTTGCGACTCGGATTGAATAAAGTGAATATCGGAGTCAACCTGTCCTTGATGGATCAAGCCGACAAAATACGAATAGTACGCTTCAAGCTTTCCGGCAATGCCTTCCGCAACTGCTTCGATTTGCATGTATTCGTTGTTTTTGTTGACTTCGAGCAGCACGGCGACGTCATCTTCGACAGTGCGGCCTTCTAAATCGCTGACATTGTTTTTCATATACGAATCGATCATGATCAGCCTGTCGACTTCACGGCCGCTTTTTTCAAGCTGCTGCGCCACTTCAAAGGCAAGACCGCAGCCTGCAGAGTAGCCGAGCAATGTCAGCGGACCTTCAGGCTGAAGCTTCGTGATCGTGTTCGCAAAACGCTCGACTCTGTCTCCCGCTTCGATAAAATCAAAGGCGCAAATCTTATATTCCGGCAATTGTTCGGCAAGCTTGCCGTACATGATGCCGTATCCGAGAACGGGCGGGAAAGCGAATACGTATCGGCCGGCTTCCGGATTGAACACGGTTCTATCGGCTTCATCCGTTTTGCCTCCGCCGTCTATATACGCAGCCATTGCCGCAATTGTCGGAGATTCGAATATGATGTTCACCGGAACTTCCGCCCCCAGCTCCTTCAATATCCGGGAGATGACAGCCATCGCCTTCAATGAATGGCCTCCGATTTCGAAAAAGTTCTCGTCTATGCCGATGTGCGGACGGCCGAGCACATCTGACCAAATCCTCTCCAGCTTGGCTTCCGTTTCATTGCGGGGTTCCCTGCGCTCCTCTCGTACCGAGGCTTCTCCTGCTTCCGGAAGAAGGCGCCGGTTCACTTTTCCGTTCGGCGTCAGCGGCAATTCTTCAAGTATGAAATAGACAGGCGGCACCATATAGGCCGGCAGCTTTTGCGCAAGGCGGCCGCGAAGCGCTTCTTCCGTGGCGCCGCCGGAAGACGGAACGACATAAGCTGTCAGCGTTAAATCGCCGCTTCCGCTTCGTGCAGCAAGGACAACAGCTTCTTTTACGCCGGGACAACGGGTAAGCTGTTCCTCAATCTCGCCAAGCTCAATCCGGTGCCCCCGGATTTTCACCTGATCGTCAATCCGTCCGGCAAATTCGATATTGCCGTCCGGAAGCCATCGGGCCAAGTCCCCGGTCCGGTACATGTTTTGGCCAGGGATAAACGGGTGCGGGACGAATTTCTCCGCTGTCAGATCGGGTCTGTTCAAGTAGCCGAGCGATACGCCGGCTCCGCTCAGGCACAGCTCGCCGACCGCTCCGAGCGGCTGAAGCTCGTTTTTCTCCGTCAAAATGAAAGCCGCAGTCTGATTCAATGGTTTGCCGATCGGAATCGAAACTGCTTCACTGCTCACGCTGTCGACGGGATAGAATGTCGCAAACACGGTCGTTTCAGTCGGGCCGTATACATGGATGATCCTGCCCGGCCCCATTTCCGCCAGCGCCTTTCTGACATGGCTGACAGACGAGCGTTCGCCTCCGAACAGCACTTTGCGCAGTCCTTTCATCCAGCCGGTTCCTGAGTCGACGAGAAGATTAAACAACGCCGTTGTCACAAACATGACAGTAATCTTTTCTTTCTCTATCGTTTCCGTGAGCCTGCTGATATCGAGAATGGTGTCCTGACCTGCGACCACCAGTTTTCCGCCGTTCAAAAGAGCGCCGTACAGGTCAAACGTAAATCCGTCGAATGCGTAGTTAGACAGGGACAGCAAGGTGTCCTGGCGGGTGATGTCGATGTAATTCGTGTCTCTGACGACTCTTGTGATGTTGGCGTGTGTCGTCAGGTTGCCCTTCGGTTTTCCGGTCGTTCCCGATGTATACATGATATACGCAAGATCGTCAGGGTCAATGGCTATCCCAAGGTTTTCTCCGCTTTCACCGGAAACGGCCGGATCATTGATCAACACCGTTTCGTTTTTAAAGGAAAGCGACACGGTTCGTCCGGCGAGCTCCTCCTGAGTCAGCAGGCACAGCGCACCGCTGTCTTCAAGCATGTATTGGATGCGGTCGTCGGGATATTCCGGATCGATCGGCACATAAGCTCCTCCCGCTTTTAAAACAGCGAGAATCGCGGCGGCCATGTCCGGCGAGCGGCGGAAAAAGAGGGCTACCGCCTTCTTTCGGCCCACTCCTTTTTTTCTCAAGTAACGGGCGAGCCGGTTGGCCCGGTCGTTCAATTCACGATATGTAAGCGTGCAGCCCGCCGCCGACACGGCCGGTTCGTTAGGCATGAATTCAGCATAATGCTCAAACCATTGCGGAATCGCCATAGCGGATGTTGTTTTCTCCTCAGGCGCATTAAAGTCATACAGCAGTTGCTTTCTTTCGTTTTCAGGGACGATGGTGATGTCATTAAGCGGCTGATCCGGATTGCCGGCAATCCGGCTGATCGCTTCTATGAGCTGATCCTTTAAGCGCTCCACAAACGATGTATCAAAGACATTTCCGTTGTAAGCGAACTTCAGCATCATTTCTTCGCCCGGCGATGCAAGCAGATTCAAGTCATAGTTCGATTTTTCAAACACGCTGACACGGCCCATTGAAAAGCCGAGATCGTCTTCCTCCTGCTGTTTGTTCGCTTCCTGGAGCGGATAGTTTTCAAACACGATGATATGATCGATCAGATCAGGCGACGCCGTTTTGCTTTGGATATCGTAAAGCGGCACGTATTGGTGCGGCTCTGATTCGAGCATCTGCTTCTGCAAGCGGGCGATCAGCTCCGAAAAGGTCGTTTTGTCGCCGAATGTGACCCGCTTCGGAACAACATTAATAAATAAGCCGACCATATGCTCGACGCCTTTTATTTCGGCGGGACGCCCCGAGACCACGGTTCCGAATATCAAGTCGCGCGAACGCTGATATCGGCTGAGGAGCACCGACCATACCGCCTGAAGCGCCGTGCTCAGCGTCGTATTGCGGGCTTTTGCGAGTTTTGCAAAAGCTTCCGTTTCGGCTTTCGGCAATGTAAACAGCAGCTCTTCAGGCTGATAGCCTGTTTGATTCGTCTTTTTCCGCTGTTCGGCAAACGTCGTCTGCCCCTCAAATCCGGCTAAATATTCTTCCCAATAGGAAAGCGATTTTTGTTTGTCCTGTTGTTCGAGCCATTTGATATATTCTTTGTACGGTTTGACAGGTTTCAAGCTGTAAGACTTGTTTTTCCGGAGTGCATTGTACACTTTGAACAGCTCTTGAACGACAATGCCGAAGCACCAGCCGTCAAGCAGGATGTGGTGGTAGCTCCACACCCATTCATACGCATCTGCTCCCGTTTTGAAAATCGCCGTTCGCATCGGGATGTCTTTTGACAGATTAAAGCCTTTTCGTTTGTCTTCCTGTTTATAATCCTCGATACGCTCTTTCTGCTCCTCTTCGGAAAGCCCTGATAAATCGACTTCTACCACATGAAAATGCCTTTCTTTTAAGACGACTTGAACAGGCCTTTTCATTTTTTCGTGAACGAATACGGTCCGGAAGATATCATACCTTTCGACGATCACGTTCATGCTTTTTTCCAATAGATCTTTTCGAAAAGAGCCTTTTACCTGCATGCTGATCTGTTCAATATAAAAGCTCTGTCCCGGATGCAGCAGAGTATGAAACAGCATCCCTTCCTGCATCGGAGATAAGTAGTAAATATCCTGCACATGCTCTTTTTTAAACTGGCTCACGTTTTGTCCCCCTTTCACGGAGTTGCCCGCTTGGGTGAAGCGGGCAACTCGCACAATGTTTATTTCAAATTTTCTTCAAGCACATCAAACAAGTCGCCCATCTCTTCCATTTCAAGACCGCCGGCGCTGAAGTCGCTAGGCGTGAACTCCCGCTCCTTTTTGGCCGTGCAATGGTCGATCAATGAAAGCAGATGATGCTTAAACCGTTCGATCCTTTCCTGCACGGTCGACCTGTCAAACTCCTTTGTATTAAAGGAGCAGGACATGATGAGTTTTTCATTGCTGATGATGCCGCTGAAGCTCAGGGCGTAGAGGGCTTCCGATTCTTCCGAAACCTGATGTCCCATATCGTATGGAGACGGGCCGAAAAATTCAGTCTGCACTTCATTGTCTATCTGCCCTAAATAGTTAAAGCTGATCTCCGGCTTGATGGAGAAATCGATATCGCCGGCTTTTTGCCGGTCTGTTACATACCTGAGAATGCCGTAGCCGACTCCCTTATCAGGGATCTGCCGGAGCGTTTCTTTTACGGTTTTAATAAGCTCCGGCAAACCTCCCTCGCCGGCTTTTAAGATAACCGGATATTGGGCGGTGAACCATCCCACTGTTCTCGAGATATTCATATTCGGCATGATTTCTTCCCTGCCGTGCCCTTCCATATTGATACAGACCCCCGATTGATTCGTCCATTCCCGGATCGTCAGGCTCAATGCGGAAAGGAGAATATCATTGATATCCGTACCGTACGGCTCATGAACTTTCGTCAATAAGAGACGCGTTTCTTCCTCGGTCAGCTCGAACTTGGCAGCGGCTGTGTCTTTTGTTTTTCTCTCGCTGACAATGCGGTCTTTCGGCAATGCCGGCACCCGTTCTTTTTCCAGTTCGCGCCAATAGCCGCACGTCTTGAGGAACTGTTCGGACTGCGCATAAACCGCAAGCTCTTCGGCCCAGTCTTTAAACGAATCGGTTTTATCAGGGAGGACAATATCCTGATTCTTTGCGGCTTGCTGATAGCCCGCTGCAAAGTCCTCCAGCAAAATCCGCCATGACACGCCGTCCACGACGAGATGGTGGATGACGATCAGCAAATGGTCCCCATCAGCCGTCAGATACTGCTCTGCTTTCATCAGCGGGCCTTTCGCGATATCAAGGCTTGCCTGCAACCGCTCCGCTTGGGCAGCGATCTCCGCTTGGGCGTCTGAGACGTACTGGAGATTCACCACTCGGAAGGCAAAAGCCCTCTCATCCGGTCCGCGGTTGTATTGAATGATCCGGCCGCCTTCTTTTCTGTAAACCATGCGCAGTGCGTCATGATGACCGGCTAATGATTGCAATGTTTGTTCAACAATCTCAGGGTCGAAGCCTGACGGCGCGTGAAGCATAACCGACTGATTCCAGTGGTGCTCATTCGAAAACGAGCGTTCGAAGAACCAGCGCTGAATCGGCGAAAGTATCACTTCGCCTTCGACAGGCCCCTGGTCGGCCGGCTTTCCTTCCGTCGATTCGATATAAGAGCTGATCCCGCCGATCGTCGGGTGCTGGAACAAGTCTTTCATCTCAAGCTTCAGGCCGTGCTGCTGAAGGCGGCTCGCCATTTGAATCCCCTTGATCGAATCCCCGCCGAGCGTGAAGAAATTGTCGCTGATCCCGATTCGTTCGACGCCGAGAACCTCCTGCCAAACATCCGCCAACAGCTGATCGGTCTCACTTCGCGGCG
>NZ_JBALMR010000004.1:0-9129 GCF_036963165.1 Bacillus sp. JJ675
TACATTTCATACAGGAAATCGCCCCTTTGAATTTGTTTTTGAGCATCCACCATCTGCTTAAAGAAAAAAACAGAATCATCCAGACGCCCATTTTTAGTATAAAATTCCGCAGCAACTAAAGCCAGCTCCTCCAGATAAGGATAACCCCGGCCATCTTTAAGTGGTTCAAAAGCCTCCAGAACTTTCGATCTGTCCGCTTGTTTGAGGAACAACGCTTCTAAAACGCCCAGCAAATACAAACACAAGTCATCCTGGAATTCATGAGCGTATTCTTGGGCCTTTTCAAAACATTCTTGTCCTTCTGGTTTTTCATCTTTGGTGAAATGAATTAAAGCTAAATCATAATAAGCGCTTGTGATTTCTTTAGCTTTTGCCTTTTTGGCCGCTTTAATGGCCTCATGATAAAAAGGCACTGCCTGAAAGCTTCCAATTCTGCTATAACAGTGACCCATGTTCAATAATGCTTTAGTGATCATCGTCCAATTATCAATCTCTTGCGAGAGAGCCAATGCCTTGTGCAGATGGGGCAAAGCGCGATCATGCGCCAATAAATCATCATAATTTCCCGAAATAACAAAGTGGCATTGTATCTGGCGGACTTTGTATGTAACCTCCTTTTGATAAATTTCATCAGCAAGAGAGATATAATACATCGACATATGGGTTTGTTTCATGTGATAGAAGACTTCAGCCATCTTAAAGTAAAATTCAGCTTTTTCTATTTTGTCAGAAACTTTTGTTAATTTCTTCTCCGCTGCTCTATAAGACTTAATGGCTTTTATGTATTTTCCCTGCGAAAAGTAGTACATTCCGGTAAAAAACGAGCGATAGTATTCCAACAACCCCGAGAATTTTCTACCCTGTCCCTCGATTTCTCTAAGGTAATCAGCAAGGCTCATCCTTTCCTCGTTTGGAAAAAGGTAGTCCAACATCAGCTGATGCCTCAAATCCATCATCTGATAGTACAATAGGGTGTCTTGATCCTCTTCCATTCTGTCTAAATCCTGCTCAATTTCGGCTTTCAACCGTTCCGCTTCTATCACATTCAGCTTCTGGATTTCGTTGTACCACGCATTGATTTTCATTCCCACAGATGAAGATGGTATGGTTTCCAATGAGCCTCATTCCTTCCTTCCCAACAAAAACCCTTTTTATGTTAAAGATTAACATAAAGATGCCCGCCAATAATCGCAGAAAATCTCTTAGAAAAAATGTTGCGTGACGCCGCAAACAAAAAAAACGCTCCTGCCAAAAAGCAAGAGCGCTAAAACAAAACATGTGAGCAGCTAAAGTTATACAACTTTATTCAGCGATCAAAAAGCCTCGGAATTAGCTCTCTATATCCGCCCCGATCTCCTTCGCAAATTCAATCATTTTTTTCCGCCTGCTCTCAAACACCTCATCCAGTCTATCAAAACGCTCATTCATATTTTTTTCAAACTCACTCAGTTCCCTCTTCAACGCCACAGTCTCTGCTTTGATACCCGATCGCGTATCTCCCAAATCCTCTTTTATCTCATCCAAACCCTCTTTAATCATCTGGCCCAAATCCTCTAGTGCCTTCAGTACCTTTTCCTCTTCTGTCTTCACTTACTTCCACCTTTCCAAAAACCGAACGACCAGGAACCAGGTTAGGGATCCAAATCGACAAAAAGACGAACGACTAAAATCGCCGGCAACTGCCTTTACCTCCCGATTCCCGAACATCGGCCCCGCTTTTTATTCCACGGTTCGATTGACAACGAGCCTCCGCACCCTCAAACTCCCAAAGGCAACCCCGCAGGGCGAAAACCGCCCTCCGGGGCCACCTCCGGCAGTTTGCATGAGAGTGCCTCTCATTGTAAATCGACTTTCGCGGCATAAACGCTTGTTTTCTCCCTGCAGCAGCCAGTCCTCCTCAAGACCTTGCCAGTTCGAGCGCTTTTTGTATGTATTCCTCTTCTGTAATTTCTCCATGAAACCGCCTTTTCAAAAGCTCTTCCTCTTCTTTTGTAAGCACTAAGCCTTCAAAATCAAGGGTTGCTCGTACATGTCTCATGGCTTTTTCGAAGTCAATTTCCCTTGTCATGATCCTTACTCTCCCTTTATCCAATTGTATCACTTCAAGAGCAGGGCAGGCGGGCGAATGAAGTCGCCCATTGCCTGCCCCCGATGCGCAATGAACAGGGTGAGCCTCGTTACTCCTCCCTGTTCAAAGCCGCATCTTTTGCCTCGTTCCAGGTGCGCGACTCCCTGCCGGATTGTCTCGCAGCCCTCCACTTCAGCAAGCCATTTGTCCTCAATCGGAGCCTGCCCGATTTGCGGTAAATGGCATCCCAGCACCCCTGTGGGGTGTGAGAGGCGGAGCTAAAAGTGTCGGACACAATGTTTCCGACACACTCCGCAAAGGGGATGACACGTCCTCCCCCTTGACCCCCACCGTGCGACACTCTAAAATTGAGCTAAACACTCAATTTTAGGAGGTCGAAAAACCATGGTCGCCCGGCAAAAAGAATCCGTCCGACTCGACCCTGAAATTGTTTCGCTCGGTCGCAAGCTCGCGAAACAAGATTTCGGGTCTGAAAAGAAGTTTGGCCTTTTGATCGAGAACGCCATCAGGGCGTATCACGCTCGAAAAGTCCAACCTGTCGAAGCAAGCTCGCTGCTGTCCGCAACCGAGCAAGCTTTGATCGACAGGATTGAAAAACGCGTTCAAGACATGGGAAAGCAAACCGTTGAACGGATTGCTAACCTCACGGCAAAGTCATCATTCGAGACAGTCTACAGCTCCATCATTCTGGAACAAATATTTGACAGTCTCTTTAACAAAAGCAATCCAAAACAAAAGCGTGAAGAAATCCGCGGACTTGCCGCCAAGCGAATGCAAGGCCGTCTCGACAAGGAAGGCGCTGAAAAGATCAGCTCTCTCATTCAGGAAAACAAAGCACTAGAGTCTGAATGCAATCAGATCAGAGAGATGCTTGCCCAAATGGCAGCACAATACGAAGAGCTTCAGAAACTGCATGAGTCATTAAATCAAAAGCACGAAAATCAAAAAGCCAACACCCAACATTATTACAACCGCGCAAGACAGCTCGATCAGGAAAAAGAGGAGTTGACCCGACAGCTGCGTAATCAAGAAAAAGAAAACGCATCGCTGCAGAAAAAACTCCAGTTCCTTCTGGACAATTACAGCCGGTTTAAGTCAAACAGGAATTTGATTGAAGAATACGAGCAGGGGAGATACTGATGGTCGTTCATGTGAAATCGCTTGGTTTTGCCAGCCACCACAAAGGCGGCAAGCCGATCTCTCACATCAAAGAGCATATCAAGTACATAGAACTTAATCGTGATCATCACCGGACGCCGCCGGAACTGTTCACGGCTACCCAGGACAACATCAAACGAATTGAATTTTTCCAAAAGCTGAACGAACAGCCAAAGGTCGGCGTGGTCGGCCATAAGCTCGTGATCTCGCTCAGCGAGGATGAAAAAGAGCGCTACGGGACCGATCTGAAAGAATTGGTCCGAGACACGATGAATCGTTTTGAAACCAAGTACAACGTTAAACTAGATTGGGTTTCCGCCGTCCATGATGATAAAGGGCATCCTCACGCGCATGTCGTCATTCGAGGCTATAACGAGGATGGAAAACAGGTCGGCCTGTATCCTTCCCACCTGAAAGACTTGCATCAATTCGCTGATCAGGAAAAGCTACGGCAGTTTGAGAGATCAAAAGACAGCGCCCGCAGTCGTGATTTTTTGAAAGAGCTAGAGGAAGAAAGAAAGCATGAACCAACGCTTGATCTACCCCTTGCATTGGAGCCGGAACATGCCGTCAAAAACAAAGCACGATCAAGAGATCAAGAAATGGAACGTTGAGACAGGCCCCGCGGCCTGTTTTTTTGTTTTTCTGGCTTGTAGCGTTGACTTTTCGAAATAGGAAGGCATTTACGAGATTCATAGCGAATGTTGTAGCGCATAAGGAAAAATCGAGGTGATCCGCTATGAACACCGATACAACCGCTACAAAACTTACTTCAAAAGACGTGTCCTCCCGCCTTGGCATAGAGACCGTCACAGTCCGCAAATATTCAAAGCTGCTCGAGTCTCACGGCTATTTTTTCGAGCGCGACACCAAGGGCTGGCGACTCTACAACAAAGATGATTTATCCGCTATAGAGTATCTCTACAACATGAACAAATTGGACGGCCAATCCCTCCAAAAAGCAGCTGAACACATAGCGCATCTGTATCGGTCAAAATTGACCGTATCGCAACCCGATACACCGATACAAAACGATGAAAGGCGCGCCTTATTTCAATTTGTCAAACAACAGGAAGAGTTCAATAAAATGATGCTGGAACGCATTGAGCTTTTTGAAAAACGGCAGCAGGAAAGAGACGAAATGCTAATGAAATCCCTCCGCGAATCCCAGAAAACTCAAAAAATGCTGGCTGCTGCCCGCGAAAAAAAGTGGTGGCAATTCTGGAAATGAGCAGATGAATATGCCCACCACTTTTTTGAATCCCCCTGTTTGTTAGAGCGCACGTAAGCACCTGAAGGTGCTTACGTCTAAATAACTCCAAATAGACAAGCCTATTGTCATAGATCGAAATCACTTCCAATTTTTTGACAAAATCAAAATAGGGGTATATATTTCCCTTATAATCTAAATAGATCTAAATCTGTATGGAGGTAACAAAATTGAACAAAAAATGGATCATAATATTTGTAATCATCTTTGCAGCATGTTTAGCCTTTGTTATTTTCTTTCAATCAAACAGTAACAGTGCCCAAGCCCACGAGAATATCGATCTGAATGAATATCAAGAAAAGATAAACAAAAAACAAAATTTTATTATTTACATTTATTCTCCGACATGCGCAACATGCGAAGAATTCGCTCCTACTCTTAATGCTACAATCCAAGACACGAAAACTAAAGTATATAGTCTAAATGTTTCTGAAATAAACAACAACAAAAAGGTTTTCTTAGAAAAACAAAGCATTGAAGTCACTCCATCGCTCATTAAATACAAAAATGGGAAAGAACAAGACAGAAGAATTGGCAACATTCCAGAAAAAGAATTAAAAGAATTTCTGAAAAAATAAAGATTGAAACAATGGAGGTCTGGAAGTTGCTCAAAAAAGGTCATGTAATAGCGTGGACTATAGCCTTTTTATCAATGATAGGAAGTCTATATTTCAGCGAAATAAAACAATTCGATCCCTGTAAACTTTGTTGGTATCAAAGAATTTTAATGTACCCAATAGTTATTCTTCTAGGAGTATCTTTCATCACAAAAGACCGAAATATAGATAAATATATTTTATCTTTATCTATACCTGGATTTTTCTTAGCTTTATACCAAGTTTTCTTACAAAAAACATTGCAAGTCTTTCAACCCTGCAGTATTAACGAATCCTGCTCAGAAACATATATCAATTGGCTGGGATTCATTTCAATTCCAATGCTTTCACTCACTGCCTTTTTCATAATAACGATTTCAATATTGTATTCAAAAAGAACTGATTAACTCCAAAAACGAACTAGTATTTTTTTACTATTTTTCCATTTTAATTGGACTATTATTTGGTTTTTTTGTTAATCTATAGAAGAAGGTGGAACTAAATACACCCAAAAAATAAGGAGGAAATACTATGAAAAAGCTATTAGCAGCAGTAATGATTCTCGGGATCGCTTTCTTCAATCTATCGGTCTCTCAAGCTTCCAACATCAACGAAAATGCTAAAGTGAGAGAACAAGTAGAAATCATCAAAGAACATGCAACTTCCTTAAACAAATCACAGATTAAAAAGGCAGAAAAAGCAATTAAAAAGGCCATTGACGAAAAGAAGATAACTCTAAAAGGAGAAGGAAACCTTTCATTTGAAGAAGCATCTGGTTACAAATTTGACGAGACCCAAGATAACATTCAAACAATTACCATTCCATACAAAGAGAATGTGGAAAGTGAAGTTTCATCTTTAAACAATGTCACTGTTGTCTTTGATTCAACATCAGACATTAAACAATATTCAGAAGTTAAAATTAACGAAACATCTACTCATGCAAAAAGCACTGTTTATGTAAATGGTAAAGAAGCCGGATCTACGACAATTGAGAAAACAAATACAAAGTCTAACGGAGATTTTCAAACAGCAGGTTACATAGACGATGTGAACAAATGTATGAAAAAATATGGGGTAAGCCCTGAAACAGCTTCACTAGCAATAAGCACATGTGGACTCGTTTGCACTGTATCAGCAGGAACTCTATGCATACCATGCCTTGGTACAATTGGGGCAGCTAGTGGTGGAGTAATTGTAGCTTGTATGATAAACCCATAATCAAACCAAGCTTGCCAATAAGGCAAGCTTTTTTTATAAAATAGGTGTAAAGTACCCTTTACGTAAAATTCGCTTTACACTAAAATGGAAACAAATCAACAAAAAGGAGGTTTTATATTTGAAAAACAGGATACAGGAATATAGAAATAAACACGGATATTCTCAAGATAAGTTAGCCGAAATCCTAAAGGTAAGCAGACAAACAATTATCTCACTTGAAAAAGGCAAATATAATCCTTCACTTCCACTAGCGATAGCAATCGCAAAAACCTTTAACACCAATGTCGAAAACATCTTTTTATACGAGGAAAAGGATTAAACTTAACTTAGGAGGGCAAACTATGACTTCTCGAAGAAATTTTTTATTACTTGGAGTTTTATTTTTAATGATTTTTGGTGTGAGAACTTTTATTGGGATAGCAACAAATTCTTTATCACTTATTGAATTATTGGCGTATGGAACCGCAGCATTTATATGCTTTGCAGGAGGTTACATCTTTCCTCAATTCAAAGCGAAAGATGAAAGAGCAAACTTTATTAAACAAAAAGGAATGAAATACTCATTCATTGCTCTACTCATTTACCTGATTTTGATATTGTACGGCACTTATTTTAACATTGTAACATTGTCAATGTTTGAAACACTAAGTATTGTTATATCACTTACAATCATCACACTATACACATCTTGGATCATACTATCAAAAAAATATTGAATCAGAAGAGCAGGCCACCCGGCCTGCTCTCTCACTTGATTATGTAGTTTTTAATGCCTGGATGCCAATAAGCCATTACCTCAAACGCAGCGTTTGCCACCTCATCATCTTCTTCCTCGATCTTAACCAGATCGCCGTCCTCTGCATCACCGAGATTCAGTTCCTTATGTATTTCCTTCAAAATTCCACCATATCCGATTAACCGCCGAGCCGACAGCGCATCGTCCAGATAGTAGACCGTATCCAAATTGTCTTCAGTCACCTTGTTGCCGCGGACAATATCCGTATCCTTCACTGGGTACTTTGAAATTTCCAAAACGGCTTTTTGCTCCTCCATGGCCTCTCGCACTTCACTCTCAATCTGTTCAGCATCAATTTTGGCTTTTCCTTTTACTCGACGAATATCGACAATCGGCGTGTAATCAAGTTTCATTGCCTTTTTCCAAAAGCTTGTCCATTCCTCTTGTTTAATATAGCTTTTACCAAAATAATTTCTTTTGACCGGCACTAAAACATGAAAATGAGGATGGTATGTATGTTCTTCATGATTTTTTGTAATCTCCAATGCTCTAAAAAAGCCAAGCGTTGAAGATTTCACTTTCTTGTATTGAAATAGTTTTCTAAACCCTTGCATCATATCCGAAATCGTCTGACGGAGCTCTCCCCCCTCGACATTCCGAACTGTCAACGTGAGAAATAACCAAGCACAATGATATTGCCGATTGGCTTCCTCAACAATCAATTTATTGTGATATGCAATTTTTAACGACCTGCGCCAGGCACACATCGGGCATAACCTCACTTTACAAAAATAGGCTTGGTACAGTTTTAATCTGCCCGTTTCCGGGTCTCTTTTAAACGACAATTGCTCCGCACATTCAAACATCCGTTTAGCCTTTTTGCTGTAGTAAGGCGCGCCAATTCGATTTTTCAAACCTTCATAGTGCTTGGCCATGAGATCGGACCGGGATTTCTTCCCCTTCCAATCTCTCTTTTTTCCTGTTGCGGTCTCGTCCACAAGGATGTTATAATTTGATTCAGATGAATAACACAAAATAAAACTCCTTTCTGAGCTAGTTTTCTAGCGTTCTATTATTTTTGCCGACACTTAAATAATAGCAGAAGGAGTTTTTACCTGTCAAAAAAGGCTTGAAGCCTTGACAGACAAGGAATTGAAGCTGTTTTTTAAAATGACAGTGTTTCTATATAGTATCAAGATAAGAAAAGACTCGATTTTGGCCCCGCCAAAATCGCAAAAAACCGGCTTTTTAGCCGGCTTTTTTTAAAACCAAAAACCAAAAACCCCAAATCCCCCCCGAAGGGGGGAGATTTTTTTTCAAAAATCGGCTTTTTTCATACGAAAAAGCCTTTTTTGTGTCCAAAAACGCGCTTTTTTCAATTCCACATGTAAGCGATCGGTAACAAATTCGTTCTTTTCGGCTGAAAATCGGCCCGAAAGAGTTACACTTTCAAAATATTTTAAAGCCCCTGCGGGTACAATGCGATAGCATTATTTGAAACCATTCAGCACCTTCAGGTGCATAGATGGGCACTCCCCATCTCTTCAGATGTCGTGACCATGTCCTGATTGGGGCACAGCAAGTCCAAAAAGTGTCCTAAAGATGTCTTGTGTGCTTTTCTTCTCTTAAAAAATCGTTTAAAAGCCCTCTGAGCGTTTTTGAAGTATTCCGGCTCCTTTAAGTCGTGTTTTCCCAAAAAAGTCCTCAGAAACGATTCTGAGCATCCTCAGAGACATTTCTTTCTCTCTTACAGACTCTCAAACACAAAAAAAGACGGAACGCATACGTCCGTCTAATAAAACATCCCGCTGGTCATCACGTTGCATTTCGTATCGCAATCTGTGCATCGCTTTGAACTTCAGAAGAAAATCCAATCACACCCAGCGTTAATACTCCCAAAATGATGGCTGCTGACAAAAGGCTTTTACATTTCATACAGGAAATTCGCTCCTCACCTTGCTTTTTTCATCAAGTCGCATTTCTCGAAGCAACTTGCACATCCCCATGATCTACATAAGAGAAACCAGCTACGCCTAGCGTTAATACCCCTAAGATGATG
>NZ_JBALMR010000005.1:0-38288 GCF_036963165.1 Bacillus sp. JJ675
GGCATTCAGCTTGAAGCATGGTCTCCATTGATGCAGGGGCAATTGCTCGATCATCCTCTTCTTAAAGAAATCGCGGAAACGCACGGCAAAACCGCAGCACAGGTCATTTTGCGCTGGGATTTGCAAAACGGCGTCATCACGATTCCAAAATCGACTAAAGCGCAGCGCATTGCCGAAAACGCGGATATTTTCGATTTTGAACTGACAAAAGAAGAAATGGCGCAAATCGATGCTTTAAACGAGAACACACGGGTCGGTCCTGATCCGGATAACTTCGATTTTTAAATAAAGACAACACCGTTCGATATGCGAACGGTGTTTGTTTTACCATAAGAATTGATATTCTTTTTCCAGCGCGAGCAGGCGTTTTTTCATTTCCAAGCCGCCCCTGTACCCTGTCAGTTTCCCGTTCTTTCCGATGACCCGGTGACAGGGAACTGCGATCAACAGCGGATTGGCGCCGATCGCCGCTCCCACGGCACGGACGGCCTCCGGCTTTTCGATCCTTTCGGCGATGTCCTAATATGAGCAAGTTTCTCCATAAGGAATGTCCTGCAATGCTCGCCAGACGGACAATTGAAAGGGGGTTCCGCAGAGGTCGACAGGAAAGCTGAAATCTTTCCGTCCGCCGTTCACATACGCGGCCAGTTCATCCGCGTAAGTCCGCAATGCTTCATCATCGAGCACTGCACAATCGGCAAGGTCCCGCTTGGCAAACCAGGCAGCCAGTTCATCATATGAGCCCGTAAAACAAAGGCCCGCAGCGGTCGCCGCCATATACAGATTCCATTCGTCAGCTTTAAGCTTGCTCCAATATACGATTTGGCCGGTCATTGCTCCGCCTCCCGCTTCAATTGACGAAACGACGTCGGCGTTTGCCCTGTTTTCTTTTTAAACAGGGCGGAAAAGTAATCCGCATTTGCAATGCCGACTTTGGCGGCGATTTGTGCGATCGTTTCGTCTGAAGCGGCAAGAAGCTTGCCCGCTTCACATATCCTTTTTCGGCTCATGTATTCAAGCGGAGAAACGCCTTTGATCCGTTTGAACGTCCGCTGAAGATGAAAAGGGCTGGCATGGCACATTTCAGCCAATTCAGAGAGCGTCAGCGGCTCGTGATAGCGTTCGCCGATGATCAGAGCGGCCCGCTCCGCCAGCTCCTCATCAGGCAAAAGAGGTCCGTCCGGATTGCATCGCTTGCAGGGGCGGTATCCTTCTGACAAAGCTTTTTGCGCATTCGGGAAAATGCGTACATTGTCAATGTGAGGGACCCTCGATTTGCAGGAAGGACGGCAAAATACGCCTGTCGTTTTAACCGCATAATAAAACACTCCGTCATATGATGAATCGTTTTCAACAATAGCCCGCCAATTTTCAGGCGTGAGGCCGGATTTGTCATTCATGTGATCACCCCGATGTATGTCAGTATAACCCGAAAGCGGTCCGGTGCGGTGGCTTTGGGAATGAAAAAGCAAGATGACAAAGGCCATCCTCTCCGAATTGATCTGATGACCTGTATAGTGTTACAGTGAAAGAAGATTTGAAGAGGTGAGGGTATTGGTCAAAGCAGTGGATCACGCCTCCTGAAATAAAAAATCATTCTATTTTAGGAGGCTAACCATGAATTTTCAAAGAATTGATCTTGAACATTGGCACAGAAAACCTTATTTTGAGCATTACATGAACGCCGGAAAATGCTCATTCAGCATGACGGCAAACATTCGCATCACCGGATTGCTCGACAGGCTGCGTGACAAAAATATAAAGCTTTATCCCGCATTTATTTACATGGTGTCAAAGGTCGTCAACGCCTACCCCGAATTTAGAACGGCATTCAATGACAAAGGGGAATTGGGATATTGGGAACGGCTGAACCCGTGCTATACGATCTTTCATCAAGAGGATAAGACCTTTTCTGCCGTATGGTCGGAATACTCGGAAGAATTCCCGCATTTTTATCAGACGTATCTTGGAGATATCGAGCGGTTTGGAGACAAAAAAGGGCTGTGGGCAAAAAAAGACGTGCCCGCCAATTCATTTTCGGTCTCTTCGATTCCGTGGACCAGCTTTACAAGCTCCTGAGCTTCATCTTGCAAATACAGAGTACCTGCTCCCGATTATTACGAACGGAAAATACTTTTCTCAAGGGAATGATGCCTATTTACCCGTTTCCCTGCAAGTCCACCATGCCGTGTGCGACGGTTATCATGCCGGCGTTTTTATGAATGATGTAGAGCGTTTGGCCGATTGCTGCGGGGAATGGCTCCTTTAGATGCTAAAAAAAGTCCTTCTCAACGTGAGAGGGACTTTTTTAGAAGCTATTCTTTCGTCAGCCATTCTTTCACGACCAAAACGGAAGAGCCGTTTTCGATGAGCGGATCGGACTGTCCGATTTGTTTTGCTTCTTCAATAGAATGGGCGCGGATGAGGTATGCACCGCCTGTTTCATCGCTGAAAGGGCCGTACAATTCTAAACGGTTTTCCGCTTTCAGCCGATCCAAAAAATCGTAATGAGCAGGCACATATGCAGTGTTAAAGTTTTCTGTCCGGGTCGTCAGCATTAAATATCTTTTCATGATAAGTTCCTCCCTCAAAGTACCTCTATTTTAACATTAATCACCCGGAGGTTGCTGTTTCAGGTGCTTTCGGTAATGGGCATCATGAATCAAGCGGATCGCCGGCCTGATTAAAAGCTGAAAGCTTCCGATTGCAAAAAGCCAATTCCCCTCCTCCTTTCATAGATCAGAAAAAATCTGTGTAAAGCACTTTTACTTTTTCTTACCTGTATCAATCGTTTTTTTCCTTTATCTCATGTGCCGCGGCTTTTTCCCTCCCATCTCCCTCAGAAATTTTCTGATAAACGAGAATGACTGGTATTCCTAATACTATGATAAATAGACTGCTATTTTCCGGCGTTTCCGGTGCATTATAATTCGAATATCGTTTAGGGAGGTGACAAGATGGAAAAAGACAACCGAAAAAAGGCGGACGGGATTTCTGGCGGGCTTGTATTTCTAATGGCGGTTGCTTCAGGGGTCACCGTTGCTAATATTTATTTGAATCAAGCGCTATTGGTCAGCATGGGGCATACGTTTCACGTTACAGCTGCACAGGCGGGGATGATCGCTACAATCACCCAAGCCGGCTATGCACTGGGGAATTTCATGCTGGTTCCTCTTGGCGACATTTTTGAAAGGCGACGCCTGATTGTTGCTTTACTGTTCCTCGTATGTCTATGCTCTACAGGGTCAGCGCTTGCTGCAAATTTTTCCTGGCTTGCGGCCGCACAGCTTTTGTTAGGTTTTTTCACGATTATTCCGCAAATTATCGTTCCCTTTGCAGCCGATTTAGCACATGAAAACGAGAGAGGAAAAGTGCTTGGAAATGTTGCGATTGGCTTGGTGTGCGGAATATTGGGGGCAAGGCTGATCAGCGGAATCATCGATTCGCATGCCGGCTGGAGGATGGTGTACTGGATAACGTGCGGGTCAACGCTTATCATCATGTTGCTGATTCGCTTGTTTATGCCGAAAAACAAGGCTTCACACACCATTAACTACGGAAAACTCCTTGCATCTCTGGGACCTTTGCTTTTCAGGGAACACACGTTGAGAAAAGCCTGCCTGAGCCAGGGGCTTATGTTTGGCGCCTTTAGTTTATTTTGGACGACTCTCGTCTTCCTGCTGAATGATCCGCCTTATTCTTACGGAAGCCAAGCTGCCGGCATGATCGGACTCGTCGGAATCGGCGGCGCCTTCGCCGCTCCTGTGATCGGACGGATTATTGACAAGAGGGGGGCGGTTTTTGCCAATGTGGTTTGCATGTCTATCTCGCTGCTTGCTTTTATGCTGCTTTTTTCAGGAAAACAATCTTTAATCGCCGTTATCATTGGAGCGTTATTCGTAACAATGGGGACACAAGCCAATCAGGTTGTATGCCAGGCCATGATTTTTCAATTGTCGGCTGATATGAGAAGCCGCCTTAACGGCATGCTCATGGTCATGATTTTCCTGGGGGGCGCGTTGGGCTCATATGCGGGTGTTTTGGCCTGGACCGAATTTCGTTGGACCGGCGTTTGCTTGCTTGGAATGTTCATGATCGGCATTGCCTTTACTTCGCTTTTGATTCCCGATCAGTCAGCCCAAGAAATAGAGAGGGAATAAATGGATCATACAAACGAAAATGATTATAAAGGGCCTAAAGTATGAAAACAATTCGATAAAGATCATTATATGGCGTTCGTAAACAGCTTCAAATATTCGTGCCAGTGGGCTAAAATACGATATTAACGCTGCCTATGAAGTGTTTGCAGAAAGAAACCGGAATAAGGCGCGTTTCATATTCATTTTGCTCCCGATTCATGTAGAATCATATTAAGAAGATTCCCGCATGCCGGAGGAGTGAGTGCCTTTGAGTAGAATAAAAGAGAAAAGGAAAGAGCTCGGCGATTTTTTGAAGTTAAAAAGGTCAACTGTATCACCTGAAGAATACGGGTTGCCGATAGGCCCCAGAAGAAAAACGAAAGGGCTCAGAAGAGAAGAGCTGGCACAGCTCTCAGGGATAGGAGTGACCTGGTATACGTGGCTCGAGCAGGGGAGGGATATCCAAGTATCGACACAGGTGCTGGAAAGCATCTCAAGAGTGCTCAAATTAAACTATGAGGAAAAAAAGCATGTCTTTCTTTTGGCCGGACAGCAAATTCCGCTGTATCATAGGGAAAGTTCCAGACAGGATTTGAGCCCGGTCGTCCAGAACCTTATCAAACACAATTTAAAGGCTTGTCCCGTTTACATCACAGACGAAAAATGGGACGTGATTGCCTGGAATGAAGCTGCTTGCGCGGTGTTCGGCGATTTTAACCGCATGAGCAAAAAAGAAAAGAACGCGATCTGGCGTTGTTTTTGTTCCAAAGAATATCAAAGCCTTTTCGCAGATTGGGAAAGTCATGCAAAAAGATTGCTTGCGCAGTTTCGCGGAACGGCGGCAAGGTTTTTCGGGGAGGAATGGATCAGGGAGCTGACAGATGAATTGTCCGATAAAAGCCCCGAATTCCGAAGGTGGTGGAATCATCATGAAGTGCTCGGAACGCCCCCCGGTGAAAAAGAGATACGCCACCCCCTGGCAGGCGCCATGTTTATGGAGCATGTCACTCTGCAAATATACGATTCGCCCGATTTGAAGCTGACGGTCTCTAGACCCCTGGAAAAAGAGGACACGATCGCAAAGCTCAATCGTTTGCTATCTGCCCGATCCATCAGCTCGTAAAAGAGGCCGTATTTTTACCGCGGTCATGAACATGGAGGATCCCCATGCTTTAGATGAAACTTAAGCATGCATGATCCGCCCGCGGAAATAAACAAAAATAGCCCGGATATCGGGCTATTTTGCATGGTATTACCGCTCGCATGCATAATTGTCGTGATCGCGGTCCATTTTAGCCTGGTAAGCAGGATGGGAGCTTGGAATACCGTTTGGGTATTTCTTTCTCAATTCGGTACAATTGGCAAACGTTTCTTTGCCGCCTGATGCCGGAGCGGAAGAATTTGAGTCTTTGCTTGCTGCAGCAGATTTTTTCGCGGAGTCCGACTTGAGCGCTGTCTTTGTTTTTCCAACGACGCATCCGTTGAACCCTTTGTCTGTCGCATAGCCGGACTTGCTCCATATCGCAATGTGCTTTTTCTTAGCGGTGTTTTCAACCTTTTGATATTCATCTACGTACTTTGTATTTGGCGGATATATGTAGGCTACCCTTGCAAGGCCGTCCTTTAAAAGCTGTTCCTGAACCGACTTTCCGTCAGCGTATACATAGGCCAGCAATCTTCCGTACTTGTCAGTGCGGCCGCCTTTATCAAATTCCAATTCCAGCTTGCCGCTTTCGACCAGTTTTTTGTTTTCTTCAGAAGCTTCTTTTCCGTATGGCTGAACGCATGAATTCGGTTTTTTTGTTTCCGGCGTATCGACAAGCAAATAGCGGACTGTTTTTACTTTTCCATTATATTTGACTTTAATCGTGTCGCCGTCGACTGCACGGACAAGGGTGACAGCCGCGCGATCTGTACGACCGTCATCCGCTGCACCGGATCGTTCTGGTTTTGAGCCGGAAACGGCACTGGAATTGCAGGCTGCCAAAGAAAAACTGAACACGAGGGCAGCGATTGCCAAACAACATTTTTTCAAAGCAAAATCCCCCTAAGCTGTAATTTGAACAAACTATATCATCAGCTAAAAAAGTAAAATTTTCAAGGGGAATTTTATTTTCAAAGCCGTTTTTCTTATCGTTCCTTTGCTTTATCCGCTCCTCCAAAAATATCTGGATTGCTTATTGATAAATTCGTGCCAATGAAATTGCTGACGGTAATATAAATAAAAAATCCAACAAAAGCTCCAGGGTCTCTTCCAAACAGGAGAATACTCAAAGAGATAAAAGTAACGGCCATCATGACATCAACAAGCAAACTAATTCTACGATGTTGTTTAAAATATTCTCTTACGTTCCTAATCTTGTTCATTATGCACCTCTGGATGAAATATTACATAGAAAATCGTACCATTTTCATAGAGTACAACGCAAACTGAACCGAATGCTGGCCATTTTACCCGTCGTCACTATGAGTTAAATTCCGAAAAAGCGATGACATAGTGCCTGAACGTTTCGGCCGCAGGTGATAAATAACGTCTTTGTTGTACTTGTTTTTTATTACGCAGGTTCAAGCATTTGCGGAACAGCCGGGGGATTGTTTTGCTGATTTTGGCTGGCTGGGCGTGGCCGTCATGTACTGTCATGCTCCTCGTTGCTTTATTTCTGTCTGTATTGCTGGCAAAAAAGGATGAAGCGCTGAAGGGGGCTTAAGAAAAAAGAGCTGTCATCAGACGGCTCTTTTTCATTTAGTCTTTTGGAATCGCATAAAATCTGGTACATTAATAGTGAAGAATGAAAAAACACGATCCGGTTGGTAGTCCGGATGCATGTCTATCATGTCAGTAACCTTCCCCTCCTCGGGATGTCCGTCATTCTTCTGTCACATTAATAGAGGAGGGAATCGTTATGAAATTAACGATTTACTATGACGGCCAGTTTTGGGTTGGAATCGTTGAGATTGTACAAGAGGGAAAATTAAAGGCATTCCGCCATTTGTTCGGCAAAGAGCCGAAGGATTCGGAAGTGCTGCATTTTGTTTACCATCAGCTTGCCGAATTGATTTCTCAAGCTGAAAAGGAAGGAATCAGCGTAAAAGCTGAAGCGAATAAGAAGATCAATCCGAAAAGGTTGCAGCGGCTCGTTTCCAAAGAAATGAAGAATGCCGGTAGGTCAATGAAAGCCCAGCAAGCGATCAAACAGGAGCTTGACGCAAAAAAAGCGATGAAAAAGCGCTTGAAAAAACAGCAGCGCGACATCGAAAAGGAGCAAAAGTACCTGCTGAGAAAGCAAAAAGCGAAAGAAAAGCACAGGGGAAAGTAGCGGATCCAGCTCGTGGTTATCCTTTCCGTTTTTCCATCCATGAACATAGCTGTCTATTAGAACTGAGAAAGCCCTCTAAATATTAGAGGGCTTTCGAATGTTTATACGGCACGCTTTTTCCTTTATTCAGCCTGATGAGCCTTCGCTTTTCGCATTTTATAAATCGCAATCAGCAAAATAAACCAGGCAGGAGTTACAAACAAGGAAACGCGGGTATCTTCCGCAAGTGCGAGAACCACGAGAATAAACGCCAGGAAGGCGAGAATCAGGTAATTGGAAAGCGGATAAAGCGGCATTTTAAATTTGTTTTCTTTAGCCAAATCAGGTTTTGTTTTTCGGTATTTCATATGGCAGATGACGGTGATTCCCCAAATAAAGATGAAACATACGGTGGAAATGCTAGTAATCAGCGTAAATACGCCTTCAGGCATGATATAGTTCAGCGTAACACCGATTAAAATAACGATAGTTGAAAAGAACAGCGCATTGTTCGGTACTTTACGGGAAGTCAATTTTGCCAATGAAGAAGGTGCATTGTTTTCTTTGGCAAGCGAGTATACCATCCGGCTTGTGCTGAATACCGCGCTGTTGCACGCAGAAGCCGCGGATGTGAGCACAACAAAATTGATAATGCTCGCCGCCGCCACGATTCCGATCGCTGCGAAGACTTGAACGAACGGGCTTTCGCTCGGATTAATGGCATTCCAAGGATAGATGCTCATAATGACAAGCAAGGCGCCGATATAGAAAAGGAGAACCCTGATCGGAATATTGTTGATCGCTTTTGGAATGACTTTTTCCGGGTCTTTTGTTTCGCCCGCTGTAAGCCCCACAAGCTCAATCCCAACAAACGCAAAAACTACCATCTGGAACGAGAGGATAAAGCCGTTAAACCCGTTCGGGAACATGCCGCCGTGGTTCCAAAGGTTCGTAAAGCTTGCTGCGCCGGATTGCGTGGTAAAGCCTGTGAAAATCATAAAGAGACCAATGACGATCAGCGCCAGGATGGCAATGACTTTAACCAATGCAAACCAGAATTCCATTTCTCCAAAAAGCTTGACTGTTGCAAGGTTCATAATGAGCAGAATGATAAGCGCGATTAACCCCGGCACCCATTGCGGAACGCTTGGCAGCCAATACTGGGTATAGAGGCCGACTGCCGTTAAATCGGCCATCGCGATTGAAATCCAGCAAAACCAGTAGGTCCAGCCGGTGATAAACGCCGCCATTTTTCCTAAATAGTCTTGTACGAAATCGACGAACGAGTGATACTCCAAATTCGATAAGAGCAGCTCTCCCAAGGAGCGCATAATCAAAAAGCAAATGATCCCTGTGATCAAGTAAGCAAATAAAATCGACGGTCCTGCAAAATGTATCGATTTTCCCGACCCAAGAAACAAGCCCGTTCCAATCGCCCCGCCGATCGCGATTAATTGGACATGCCTGTTTTTTAAACCCCTCGACAATTTTTGTTTATGTATATCATTTGTCACTCTTTTGTCCCCCACTTTGTTTTGTTGTCTCAACTTTCGTTATTTTTATGTATTGATTATACACCAAAATGGTTATTTAGAAACTATTTTTTAGGAGTTTCGGCCAAGATGCCGTCAGCAAGAACACGGTGCATTTGGTCTTACGTTTCATCAAAAAGGCTTCAGGGAAAGATGCGGATTCAGCTGAAGGCAACCCTGTGATCCCCGGGAAAGCGGCCATCCAGAAGGGCTGTTCAGTTCAGAAAATTCATTTTCACCGATATCAGAATTTTCCCCAATATATTCCCTGAGAGTGGTAAACTGTTTACAGATTGATACTTTAGGAGGAGGAAAGCCGTGAGAGTTTATAAGAAAAAAACACTAATATCAGAAATGAGATCATGTTCAGATGAATATAAAAGCAAAAAAGAGCGGTTCGCCAATCTTCAAAAGGCCTTTTTCGATTCGGCGGACTTCCGCGGTTTTCTATAGAGACATGTTCACCCGATTGTGCAATCCTGCTGATAATATTGAAGCCTAACCGGCTTGATGACAAAGGATGAATCTCATGAAAAGAATCGATAAAATATACCGCCGGCTGCTGCATCATTTTCGTGAAGTTTCCCCGGATCAGCTTTTGCAGATGCAAGGTCTTTCAGCAAAGGATATCGCCCAAGAGTTGCAAATGGAGCGTTCCAATGTCAGCTTTGAATTGAACAACCTCGTCCGCGCTAAAAGAGCGATAAAGGTGAAGACGTTCCCCGTCCGTTACGTTCCGGTGGAAGTCGTTGAAAGAACATTCAACATTAAATGGAATACAGCAAAGATGGAAGTAGACGGACTTCATCAGTGTTCCGGCAATCAAAAAAGGGTGCCCCGGAAAATTTCCACCAATCCTTTGGAACTGATGATCGGAGCAAAAGGCAGCTTAAAGAAAGCGATCTCCCAGGCGAAAGCGGCCGTCTTTTATCCTCCGCACGGTCTGCATATGCTGCTTTTAGGGCCGACAGGTTCCGGCAAATCCCTTTTTGCGAACCGGATTTATCAATTTGCGATTTACTCTGACATTCTCAAACCCGGTTCTCCTTTTATTACATTTAACTGTGCGGATTATTATAACAATCCCCAATTATTGCTCTCTCAATTATTCGGGCATAAAAAAGGATCGTTTACAGGCGCTGACGAAGACAAGGCAGGTTTAGTCGAACAGGCCGACGGAGGCATTCTGTTTATGGATGAAATCCACCGCCTTCCTCCCGAGGGTCAGGAAATGCTGTTTTATTTTATTGACAGCGGCGCTTATAACAGGCTTGGCGAAACGGAGCACAGGCGCACATCAAAAGTATTGTTTATTTGCGCTACGACGGAAAATCCGAGTTCTGCATTGTTGAAAACATTTTTGCGAAGAATTCCGATGACCATACATATCCCTTCGCTTGAAGAACGGTCTCTTAAAGAAAGAGTTGAGCTGACAACGTTTTTGTTGGGAAAAGAAGCCGAGCGGATCAAGAAAAATCTGAATGTGCACATCGATGTATATAATGTCCTTATTCATTCCGCAAAATTCGGGAATGTGGGGCAGCTGAAATCAAATGTGCAGCTCGTATGTGCTCACGGCTTTTTGCATCATCTTGACAGGGATGATGTTGTCGAACTGACCGTCCGGGATCTCCCTGATGACATCAAACAGGACTGGATTTCAAGCAGCAAAAATATCGAGAGAAGCAAAATGATTTCCGAATATGTAAATATCACCACCATCATATCGCCGATTGTGGAAGATGAAACAACAAAAATCGACGATGATCTCACATTTAATTTGTATGATTTGATTGAGGAAAAGGTCAACATTTTAAACAAAGAAGGCTTATCAAAAAAAGAAATCAATCAATATATTTTGACTGACCTTCATCTGCACGTCAGAAGTTTTTTTCATCAGCGAACGTTTCACAACTACAACTTACTGAAATTTGCCGACGATGAAGTGATTCGCCTTACGAAAGAGCTGAAAGAAGTTGCCGAACATGAGCTGAATTGCAAATTCGACCGCAAATTCATCTATTTTTTGAGCATGCATATTGATGCATTTTTAAAGCGGGTCAAGCAAACTGATGTCTTAAATGCACAGGAGACTGACGAAATCCGCGATACCTATGTGAAGGAATATCAAGTTGCTCTGATATTTAAAGATAAGATTCAAGAGTATTTTAGAATCATCGTTCCGGAAATAGAAGTGATCTACTTAACAATGCTGGTTCAGTCGATCAAATCGTTGGAGGGGAACAAAAGAGTGGGGATTGTCGTCGCCGCTCACGGAAACAGCATGGCGAGCTCCATGGTGGACGTAGCGATTGAACTTTTAGGCAGCACCCCGATTGCGGCGGTCGACATGCCTCTTGCGGTTTCCCCGTCGCAAATCATGGAGCGCCTGGAAGCGAAAATTAAACAAGTGGATGAAGGAGAAGGAGTATTGATGCTTGTCGACATGGGATCGCTTGCGATGCTGGAAACGAAGCTCGAAGAAAAAACGGGCATCAGTATTAAAACGATCAGCAATGTTACGACATCAATGGTGCTCGATGCCGTCAGAAAGGTTAATTATCTGAATTTAAACTTGCGTGCCATATATGAATCGGTTACAAAGGATTTTACCGCGCAGTGGGGCCGCACACCTCAGCCGCCCGGCAAACAGAAGGCATTGGTCTCCATTTGTACGACCGGGAGCGGAACGGCAAAAAAACTCGAGGAGATCTTAACAACAATCGTCAATCAGGCCGCAGACGACCCGATCAAAATCCTGACCGTTTCGTCTATTAAATTAGCAAACAGCATAAAAGAAATCGAAAAAGAGTATGAGATCCTTGCCACGGTGGGAACGAAAAATCCGAAGATCGATGCTCCCCATGTATCTCTGGAAGTGTTGATAGAAGGGGAAGGCGAGCGGATGATCCACCAGGCGATTGCAAAAGGCACCGTTCCTGCAGGCGACGGACTGGCCGGTCCAAACATCATTGTACGGGAGCTTTGCGAGGATAGTTTGAAAAAGTATCTCGTTTTCTTAAATCCTTATCATATTATTGACATTTTATTAGAATGGCTGCAAACGATTCAAGATGAATTAGGCATCATGCTGAACAATGCGGTGATGATAAAGGTCATCATGCACACCGCTTTTGCTTTCGAAAGGGTGATTAAAGATCATCCGATCGCTTTTTCAGAAGAAGAAGCAATAGACGATCAGCTGAAAAAGGTCTACCGCATAACAGAGCGGACGTTAAAGCCTTATGAACAGAAGCTTGGGCTTGAAATCTGCGAAGATGAAAAATTATTTATAGCCGCCATCTTTGCCGAAGAGCTGCATGGTTAGATGTTTTAAAAGCTGTTTTTTTACTTGAACCTGTATTAAATGGACCTCCATTTTAATACAGGTTTATTTTTTGTTTTGAATGTGTTTCAAAAACAAAAAGAGATTCGTTGAAAGCGCTTAATAAATTTGTGTTGGCACGATACTTGCATCATAAAAGAGCGAACGCCAAAAGAAAGGAGCAAACATCAATGATTTCAGTTATTATCAGCGGTCATGGAGATTTTCCAATAGCACTGAAAGAGTCGTCAAACATGATTTTCGGCGAAGAAGACCATCTGACGGCGGTGCCGTTTTTGAAAGGGGAAGGCATCCAAACATTGCAGAAAAAATATCAGCAGACGCTAAAGCGCATTCCAAAGGAACATGAGGTGCTGTTTTTAGTGGATATATTTGGCGGAACGCCATACAACGCGGCCGCTCCTTATATCGTGAAGGATCAAAGAATGGATATGGCGGCCGGGGTGAACCTGCCGATCCTGCTGGAGGTATTAAGCCTGAGAGGACATATGCCGCTTAAAGAACTGCTGAACAGGCTGAAAACAATGAGTCAGGAAAGCTTCCAGGTGTGCAGCGAACATTTAGAACATGCGATAAGAGCCGAAAGAGAGGATAAATTGTGATGAACATTGTATTAGCTAGGATTGATGACCGCTTTATTCACGGCCAGGTGCTGACCAGATGGATTAAAATCCATGCGGCTGACCGAATCATCGTTGTCTCAGATGATGTGGCGGCAGATGACATGAGAAAAACGCTGATTCTTTCTGTTGCCCCTTCAAATGTAAAAGCGAGCGCCGTCTCTATTTCAAAAATGGCAAAAGCGTTTCATAGCCCGCGGTATGCGGAGACAACGGCGATGCTGCTATTTGAAAAACCGGGCGATATTGTATCCCTGATTGAAGCAGGTGTTCCGATTAAAACGGTAAATGTCGGAGGCATGCGATTCGAGCATAACCGCAGGCAGATCACAAAATCAGTCAGTGTGACAGAACAAGATATAGAGGCGTTTGAACGATTGAACGAATTGGGGGTGAAGCTTGAATTGAGACAGCTCCCTTCAGATACCAGCGAAGACTTTATGCAGATTTTGAGAAACGTCGCAAAATAGAAAAGGGGGATATGTGAAGATGTCTTCAATACAAATTATATTGCTGTTGATTATTGCAGGCATTACCGGTATCGCAAGCGTATTGGACGAGGGACAGACGCACCGTCCGCTGATTGCCTGTACATTGGTCGGCTTGGTGCTCGGAGACCTGAAAACCGGCATCATTTTGGGCGGAACCCTTGAACTGATGGCCTTGGGCTGGATGAATGTCGGCCTCGCCATGGCGCCGGATACAGCCATCGCTTCTGTAATCTCAACCATTTTGGTGATTACCGCCGATCAGGGAATCGGCGAAGGAATTGCCGTCGCAGTGGCATTGGCAGCTGCAGGGCAGGCGCTGACGATTTTTGTCCGCACGATTACCGTCTTTTTAATCCACCGCGCTGACAAATACGCCAAGGATGGAAATATGAAAGGTATCGAAATCATGCATATTACAGCAATGGTGTTTCAGGCGCTCAGAGTTATGATCCCGACGTTGATTGTGGCGCTGATCAGCGTCAGCGCTGTTCAGGCTTTCTTAGGGAATATTCCCGAAGTCATTACAAAAGGTCTCCAGGTAGGCGGAGGAATTATCGTTGTCGTCGGGTATGCGATGGTGATCAATATGATGAACATTCCTTACTTGAAGCCATTCTTCTACATCGGCTTTTTGTTGGCGGCGTTTACAGACTTCAATCTGGTCGGGTTCGGCGCTCTCGGACTGTGCCTTGCCCTTCTGTATCAGCAGGTCATGCAAAAAAACAGCGCGCAGGGAGCGGTCGCAGCAGCAGCCGCAAACAGCAGCTCGGCTGCTTACGATGATGATGATGATCTTGATGCCTAATCAATGAGGAGGGGACCGAAGAAGATGGAGACAGAAAAAAGATTAACAAAGAGAGAAATTTTCAGCATGTTCATTCGTTCAAATTTTTTGCTCGGATCTTTTAACTTTGAGCGTGTGCAGGCAATGGGCTATTGCTATGTGATGATTCCGGCGATTAAAAAACTGTACGGTCCGGGAGCGAAAAGAAACGAAGCATTGCAGCGCCATCTCGAATGGTTCAATACACACCCGTGGCTGACAGCACCGATATTCGGCGTGACGGCCGCCATGGAAGAAGAGATGGCCAATCAAAAAGGAATTGATGCAAAAGCGATCAGCGGTATGAAAATCGGGTTAATGGGACCGCTCGCGGGTGTGGGCGATCCGATTTTCTGGGGGACGCTGCGCCCGGTGTTAGCGGCTTTGGGGGCATCGCTCGCCTTAGGAGGGAACATTGCCGGGCCTCTGCTGTTCTTTTTCTTCATCAATGCCATAAGATTAAGTACGAAATATTACGGTTTAAAGTACGGCTATGTGAAAGGAATGGAAATTCTTCAGGATTTGGTCGGGAACCGGATTCAAAAGCTGACCGAAGGCGCTTCGATACTCGGATTGTTTGTCATGGGGGCTCTTGTCTCAAAGTGGACCACCATCAACATCCCAATCGTCGTTTCCAGAATTAAGAACGAATCAGGCAAAGTGGAGGTTCAAACGGTGCAGAGTATTTTGGACAGCATCATGCCGGGGGTGCTGCCTTTAGGTTTGACGCTGCTCGTCGCGTGGATGCTGCGAAAAGGCGTGAATCCGCTTCTTATTATATTCGGCATTTTTATCATCGGTATTCTCGGTTATTGGGCCGGTTTTTTGGCATAAGGTTTTGGAAGTCATCCCGAATTCTTAAAAACAGCCGCCCCCGGCATTTCCGGCGGGGGCGGCTGTTTGGAGCAAAATCGGAATGTGCTTGAATATCCAATAAAGATAGGAAGGGAGAGGGTGAATAAAGTGAAAAAGAGGCTGCTTCAATTCGGAGCAATGCTGACCATGATGCTGCCGGCCGGGCCTGTTTACGCAGCCGACCCAAGCTACTATGAGGAGGAACATCGGCCAAGGTACCACTTCACTCCTGAAGCGAACTGGATGAATGATCCAAACGGAATGGTCTATTATGCTGGGGAATACCATCTGTTTTATCAATATCATCCATATGGTTTGCAGTGGGGGCCGATGCACTGGGGCCATGCGGTCAGCAAGGATTTAGTCAGGTGGGAGCATCTTCCGGCCGCGCTGTCACCGGATGATAACGGCACGATTTTTTCTGGCAGCGCCGTAGTCGATTGGAACAATACAGGCGGTTTTCAGACCGGAAAAGAAAAGCCGCTCATTGCCGTTTATACGCAGGACCGCGAAGGGGAACAGGTCCAGAGCATCGCTTACAGCAATGACAAAGGAAGAACATGGACGAAATATCCGGGCAATCCCGTCATTCCGAACCCGGGAAAAAAGGATTTTCGCGATCCGAAAGTATTATGGCATGAAGAAACAAAAAGGTGGGTGATGGTGCTGGCGGCCGGTGACCGAATCATGATATACACATCTCCCAACCTGAAGGAATGGACCTATGCGAGCGAATTTGGAGAGGGGCAAGGCAGCCATGGAGGCGTATGGGAATGTCCTGATTTGTTTCAGCTTTCAGTAGACGGCAATCCGTATGAAAAGAAATGGGTGATGCAAGTCAGTGTTGGAAACGGGTCCGTCTCGGGAGGATCAGGCATGCAATATTTCGTAGGCAGCTTTGACGGCAAGTCTTTTAAGAATGAAAATCCGCCGGGCAAAACCCTATGGACGGACTACGGCAAAGACTTCTATGCGGCTGTCTCCTGGTCCGACATCCCGTCTTCAGACGGACGCAGGCTTTGGCTGGGATGGATGAGCAATTGGCAATATGCAAACGATGTTCCTACATCCCCGTGGAGAGGGGCCATGACGATTCCAAGAGAGGTAAAATTGAAAGCGTTTTCTGACGGAGCCAGAATTGTGCAAGCCCCGGTAAAGGCGCTGCGTTCGATCAGAGGAGCCTCTCAAGGGTGGCGGCATAAGATTATATCCTCCGCAGGCCGCAGCCTGCCGGCTAATTTACCGGGAGACTCCTACGAAATCAATGCAGAATTTCAAGTGAGCGCCGGATCGGCTTCTGAATTCGGTTTTAAGGTTCGAAAAGGAGAAAATCAATATACAAAAATCGGCTATCATCAGGGAAACGGCACTCTGTTCGTTGACCGCAGCCAAACCGGAAACGTCGCCTTCCATCCAAGCTTTAACACCGGAAAGCAGGCTGCTCCGTTGAAGCCGGTGAATGGCAAGGTGAAGATGCGCATTTTTGTCGACCGCTCTTCTGTCGAAGTATTTGGAAACGATGGACAGCAAGTGCTGACCGACCTCATCTTCCCGGATCAATCGAGCAACGGGCTGGAGGTGTATGCTTCAAACGGTTTTGTAAAGCTAAATTCCCTAACGATTCATCCTCTGAAAAAAACTTGGGGAAAGTCCCCTCTCAAGTCAAACCTCGCGGGCTGGACGACCGTAAACGGGTTGTGGGCCGACACCATTGATGGAAAACAAGGACGCTCTGACGGTGATTCTTTTATTACATCTTCAGCTTCCGGAACAGACTTCACTTACGAATCCGACATTACGATTAAAGATGGCAATGGAAGGGGGGCTGGAGCCCTTGTCTTTCGGGCTGGTCAAGATGTGAAAAACGGCTATCTGGCCAATGTGGATGCCAAGCATGACGTAGTCAAATTTTTCAAATTTGAAAACGGATCAGCCTCTGTCATAGCCGAGCACAAAACACCGATAGATGTCAATAAAACGTATCATCTGAAAACTGTCGCCCGAGGCGCAAACGTTAAAATCTATTTGGATGACCGTTTGGTGATTGATGCGCATGATTCAACATTCAAACATGGAACATTCGGTTTGAACGTATGGGAGGCAACGGCAGTCTTTCAGAATGTGTACGTTAATCAATGACAAAGGGCCGGGATTTTGGATCCCGGCCTTAATGCCTTCATAGGACGGTGGGGATGTGCAATTTTTCCAGGGGAACGTTAGCTAGCACGGGACAAAAACGCGCTTCACGATAATTATTGAAAATCGACCCACACCGAGCCTTGCTCTGCTGAACGCACGCAATTTTCGACCCAGCGTATGCCCTCAATGCCGGCGTCAATATCAGGATAAATCAGGTTTTGTAACGTTTGTTTATCTCCGCGGTTTTTGGCGCCAATCGCGACGGCGAATTTCAAGCACATCGTACCGACCGCTCCGTTTTCATAATGCATCAAGACGTAGGCATTATCCTCGAGCGGGGCGCGGCTCTTGACGAAGCTCTGGCGGTCGCACAGCAGCTCTTTTATGTTCATGTGCGGCATAATGAGCTGTGACATATAATAGGTGTGAGTCGACAGATCGCCCAGCACAAAGCTTGGTCCGGCGATTGCAGGGTCGACGCGCCATTTTTGTGCATCGCTGGTTTTTTCGACTTCATCTGTTGCGCTGAATCCGTGTGTATACTGCAAATCAACCAGGCGAATATCGCCGATTTGCCCCTGTTCAATCATAGCGCGCATTTGAAGCAGCATTTGATTGCCGGAAAAACCGTACGTCACGCCGACAATTTTTCCTTTTTTCTCCGCAAGGGCTTTGATTTCATAGCCCTCTTCTGAGGTGAAAAACATCGGTTTTTCACAGATGACATGCAAATCCGCTTCAAGCGCAGCCTTGCAGATTTCATAATGGGTGCGGTTCGGAGTGGCAATCGAGACCACCTCTATGCCATCGTCTCGCTTGGCTTCTTCCGCAAACATCGTTTGATAATCGGGATAACAGCGTTCTGCACTCACTCCGATGTTCATCCCGAAGTCTTTTCCCCTTTCAGCATCAATATCAAATGCGCCGGCTGTTAATTGAAAGGCTGTATTGTCTCTCAACGCGCCTGTGCGATGTTTATATCCAACCTGGCTGAGCCTTCCTCCGCCTACCATTGCCCAGCGCAAAGGCGTTGAAATGATCCTTTCTCCATTCAGCATGACGAAACCCTCCTATTGGCTGATTGCTTGCTTTAATGCTTTGATCGATATTCTGATGCCAGCTTCCGGTGACATCGTAAGGTCTTCCATTTCCAAAGAAACTTCACCATCATAACCCGTCATTTTCACGACCGAGAAAAATTCTTTCCACCACTGCAAATCTTGTCCGCATCCGACAGCTACATAATTCCACGCCCGATTCGCCGTATCAGTCACTTCCTTTGTTTCTAACACACCGTTTACGGCAGATAAATATCTTTCAATTCTGACATCTTTTCCGTGGACATGATGAATGGCCTCGCCCAGTTCTCTTGCAGCGATGATTGGATCTGCCCCCATCCATAATAGGTGGCTCGGATCAAGATTCAGCCCCACCATCGAGCCAACCGCGTTTCGAAGCCGAAAGAGAGTCTCGGGATTATAGACTAATTGTGAGCTGAAATTTTCCAGCGCGATTTTTTCAACGCCGCAGCTTTCCGCTTTTTTGACAAGCTCTTTCCAGTAAGGGATCGCGACTTCTTCCCACTGGTAGGTTAAGATATCTTTTAAGACAGGCGGCCAGCTCACCGTGTATGTAATCCAGTTCGGCGTATTGTCCTCAGGGCTTCCGGCCGGCAAACCGCTCATCATGATGACTTTTTTGATGCCTAATAATCCTGCAAGCTCCATCGTTTTTTCTGTGACTTCCCTGTGCTCTTTGCCGAGTTCTCCCGGATCTAAAGGATTTCCCGAGCAATTTAAGGCGCAAAGCGTCATATTCCGTTTTTCCAGCGTCTCTGCGAATTCGCGCCTTTTATCGCTGCTTTGCAGCAGTTCATCGAGATTTAAGTGGGGCGCAGGCGACCAGCCTCCGGCTGTCATCTCCAGTGTATTAATTCCAAGCTCTGCGGCTGCGTCCAGCATTTCATCAAAAGGTAAATGTCCTAAACTGTCGGTTACATAAGATAGTTTCATTGAAATTCCTCCTTGGATTTTTTGATCGGCCTGGCGAACGGCAGGCGCCTCATATCGATCATCCCTCCTCTGTGATTTGTAATCGCTTTCTTTTTAAGATTATAAAGTAATGAAATTTGTCTCGTCTTTATCAGATAGAGACATTCTTTTGTCGTTTCAGGACATCATTCTTTCAAATCATAATTTGCCGGCGTGAAATACGGTCATTTTTGATTCCTTGTAAAGCGACCGAAAAAGCCCGGGGGAACTTCCGATCTTGGCGGCAAAGACACGCGTGAAATAGTGGACGGTAAAACCGATTTCTTCCGCGATCTCTTTGATCGATAAATCCGTTGTTTTCAGCAATTCAGCAGCTTTGACGATTTTTTCGTTCTGCACGAATTCCGAGTAGCTGACGCCGAGCTCTGCCGAAAATAAACGGGACAAGTGCCGTCCTGAGATATGAAAGTGGTTTGCGACATCTTTCAGCTTTAATGATTGTGACAGGTTGTCTTGAATATGCAGTTTAACCTCAGTCAGCAGAGCTGAAGTTGTTTGAACGGGCTGCTTTTGCTTCGAATGATGGGCAGAGGGGAGTATGGTTTGAATTAGTGACAGGAGTAAAGCCTGCGACAGATTTTCCAGGATCTCTTTGCAAAAAAACTTTACAGGCTGCGCCGCTTGCAGCATTAATGTTTTCCAAAGCATGCACGGGGCTTCTTCATCTTTTGCAGATAATGCAACAATCCCGGTTTGTTTAATTTCCTCTATTACTTTAATCCATTCAGTGCTTGATCTATCTTCGTTTAACTCAAAAGCGACATAAAGAATGGACAGCCCGGTCTCGCTTTTGATTTGGTGCAATATTTCCGGCCTTGACATAAAAATCGCATTTTCCTTCAGCGGATATTGATAACCGTGCTCGAGATAATAGCCGTCTCCTTTTATCACATAACAAATTTCAAAAAAAGAATGCTTGTGAACGAGTGTATGATAGTGATTTGGCATAGCTCCCCAATAGTGGACGAAAAATGAAGCGCCGTCAGGCTCTAAGTGATGCACATATTGATTTAAAGCTGTTCTGCCTGAAACAAGGTGATTCACATTCATGCAAACGCCTCCTGTTCCCTTTAGTTGTCGTTTTTCTCATCATACCAAGACGTGTAAAAATAAAACATCCCTATTGTAGCGGCAAAGGTGAGATGTAGGGAGGACGGAGTCTTCAAAAACTGAAGCTTTATTTCAATCAGGAATTTTTCCGTCTCTATTAAACAAAAATTGAGATATATAACTAATAATTGACAACGCTTTCACGCTGGCTTACACTTAGTTTAATGAGTAAACAAAGTGTAAGCATTAGAAGAAAATAAAGACAGACCTCCAGATTGGGCAGAGCCAAAATCGAATTGTATGCTCCGCATAAAAAGGTTTGGTACCTATCGAACATGATTCGGCATGCAGCAAATAAGGTTTCCCATCCTCCCTGGTTCGCATGCAATTCTAATTTCTCTGAAAATTCAAAAGTATGGAAAGGCAAACAGGGGGTGGTGCAGAAGCTGTCTATTTCAAAAGTCAAGGCGGCTTGTCCCATGGCATTCAACTGTTAGTGGCATTTGCAGTTTTGTTCCTGTGACCAAAAGCTTTTTAGGGAGGAAAGAATAATGGCTAGCGAAACCCTTGAAAAAATTAGTATGTTTGAAAAATCCGGCTATGCTTCCGGAGATTTAGCATGTAATTTAATTTACACGACGGTTTCAACGTATCTTTTATTTTTCTATACCGATGTTTACGGTTTGTCAGCAGCCGCTGCCGGGACGATGTTTTTAGTTGTTCGGATAATTGATGCGCTTGCCGATCCTTTTATCGGAACAATAGTAGACCGGACAAACAGCAAATTTGGGCGTTTTCGGCCGTATCTGCTGTTTGGTGCGTTTCCGCTTTCAGTACTTGCCATCCTCTGTTTCACAACCCCGGATTTCTCAGATACAGGAAAATTAATCTACGCTTATATTACGTATGTCGGCTTATCTCTCACATATACGACGATCAATGTTCCATACGGCGCACTAACTTCCGCGATGACTAGAAATAACCAGGAGGTCGTCAGCATTACCTCTGTCCGGATGGTCTTTGCCAATCTTGGCGGACTCATCGTATCTTTTTTTGTTCCTTTACTTTCAGCTTATTTAGGTGATACGACCGGAAACAAAGCACTGGGATGGCAGCTGACAATGAGCATGTTAGGCATTATTGGCGCATGTCTATTAATCTTTTGTTTTAAAAGTACAAAAGAACGAGTAACTCTGCAAAAGCCTGAAGAAAAGATTGAATTTTCCGATATATTTGAACAATTTGGGGTTAACCGTCCATTAGTTGTTCTCAGCATATTCTTTATCATTATCTTCGGCGTCAACTCTATAAGCAATTCTGTCGGAATATACTACATGACGTACAACGCAGGCAGAGAAGACCTTGTCAAATGGTATGGCTTGCTCGGAAGCCTGCCTGCTTTGGCCATCCTGCCGTTTATACCACGAATCAATAAATGGCTCGGAAAGAGGAAGCTATTAAATACCGCTTTATTACTCAATATCGTACCGCCGAGCAACGTGTTTCTGGTGCTCTTCTTTCGCGTCATTGCCGCAGTAGGAAGTGTGACAGCCGGGGGGTATATGTGGGCGCTTATTCCCGAAACAATTGAATATGGGGAATATAAGACCGGAAAACGTTTGAGCGGATTGATTTATGCCATTATCGGCTTCTTTTTTAAGTTTGGCATGGCTCTCGGCGGGGTCGTTCCGGGACTGATATTGGACAAGTTCGGCTATGTTGCAGGGCAGGCCCAAACTCCTGAAGCATTGACCGGAATATTAATAACGACAACCGTTGTTCCTGTTATTTTTCTTATCTTAGCTATGATCGACATTAATTTCTACAATTTAAGCGAAGAAAAATATGCAAAAGTCGTACGCGAATTAGAGAATAAGGATAAAGTTACTTGGACAATATGAATGAATCTCGTGAAACCGCCCTTTCAAAACGATATTTTAGGAGGAAAGAGGATGAAAATTATCAATCCGGTGCTTAAAGGTTTCAATCCCGATCCGAGCATATGCAGAGTCGGCGAGGATTATTATATTGCTGTATCTACCTTTGAATGGTTTCCAGGCGTGCAAATCCATCATTCAAAAGATTTAGACAACTGGCATTTGATTGCACATCCATTACAGAGGATTTCACAATTGGATATGAAAGGGAATCCCGACTCAGGCGGAGTATGGGCGCCTTGTTTAAGCTATGCCGACGGAAAGTTTTGGCTCATCTATACGGACGTAAAGGTTGTCGATGGGGCCTGGAAAGATTGTCATAATTATTTAGTCACTTGCGAAACCGTTGATGGCGATTGGGGGGAGCCGATTAAATTAAATAGTTCCGGTTTTGATGCTTCTTTGTTCCATGATACAGATGGAAGAAAATATTTATTAAATATGATGTGGGATCATCGAATAGGCCGCCATTCATTTGGAGGCATTGTGATGCAGGAATATTCCGCAGAGGAAAAAAGGTTAATCAATCATCCGAAAATCATTTTTAAAGGTTCGGATATCAAGCTGACTGAAGCGCCTCACCTTTATCATATCGGAGATTATTATTATTTATTGACAGCAGAAGGAGGGACAAGGTACGAACATGCCGTTACGATGGCCCGGTCAAAACATATCGAGGGGCCGTATGAAATCCATCCGGATAACCCCATTTTAACGTCTTGGCATGACCCGCGAAATCCGTTGCAAAAGTGCGGTCATGCATCAATTGTCCAAACACATACAGATGAGTGGTATTTAGCTCATTTAACCGGGCGCCCGATCCGCCCTGATGATGATTCGATTATTCACCAAAGAGGATACTGTCCGCTGGGAAGAGAAACAGCGATACAAAAATTGGAGTGGAAAGACGGATGGCCTTATGTAGTTGGGGGAAAAGAGGGGAGTCTTGAGGCCGACGCGCCCCGGATACCTGAAACTGCGTTTCCTGCGACATATCCAGAAGTTGATCAATTTGAAGATTCGACATTAAATATTAACTTTCAGACCTTGCGGATCCCGTTTACGAAAGAATTAGGCTCATTAACCGAAAGGCCGAACCATTTGCGCTTATTTGGCCATGAATCGCTGACATCGAAATTTACCCAGGCGTTTGTCGCAAGGCGCTGGCAAAGTCTCCGTTTTATAGTGGAAACTGCTGTTGAATTCCGTCCGGAGAGCTTTCAGCAAGCGGCGGGTTTGGTGAATTACTACAACACCGAAAACTGGACGGCCCTTCAAATCACTTATGATGAGGACCTTGGGCGAATGCTGGACCTCACGATATGTGATAACTTTTCATTTTCACAGCCGATAACAGATAAAATCGTTATTCCCCGCGACATCCAATATGTTTATTTAAGAGTAAATGTTGAACAGGAAACATATTATTACTCGTATTCCTTTAACAAGGAAGACTGGCATATCATTGAGATCATGCTGGAATCGAAAAAGTTATCAGATGATTATGTCCGCGGAGGAGGGTTCTTCACAGGAGCTTTTGTAGGAATGCAGTGCCAAGATACAAGCGGAGCGAATAAGCATGCCGATTTTGCCTATTTTATGTATAAAGAGGTGTGAATGAAAGGATTAACGACCGTTTGTAAAGTCCAGTGAGATTCTGGCTAAAATGTCTTGCTATAAATTCATTATTTTGGGAAACGTGTTTTAGGCAGTGAAATCCGATCGATACAATCAGGATCTGTAAATCAGGGGGGCTGTCCTAAAAGTTCATAAGAACATGGCCTTTTGGACAGCCTTTTTCCTGAAAAAGGAACAGAAAAAGCGCCCAATCAAGGCGATTTTTTGTCTAACCAAAGGGTGTTTATAAGCAGTGTAACATGAATCAACTCATTTTTCTGACGAATGAATACAAAAATCTGGTGAATCAGCTTGAAGCGCGTCGAAAAAGGCACCTGTATGATCATCAGAACACACATCGCCGCACCGCATTATCATGAGAAATTTGATATTCATGAAGAAATTCTTCCGCAAAGCGTTCGGCTGCCCGAGCGGGCGGTGTGCAAGCTGTTGAAGCAGAGGGGAGGCCCTCTTTTTTTATTGTTTTTGCATGCCATTAATAAAGAGGTCTTCTAAAGCAAAACCTGCGATTTTCTTTTGAATTTAAACATCCGAATTCAAGGGGAAAAAGGGATTTTTTTGATCATTATTAAAATTCACACTTTACAGGTAGGTATTATGTGAATTATATTAAATATTAAAATGTAAGTTATTTTTCATCAAGTCTTAAGAAAGAACCGATTAATTAAAAAGGGGATGATCTGGGTTGCCTTTAAAAGCAGGAATTGATCAGTATGTGTTGGATAAGGTTAAGGTTTTACTGGAGAGTCTGGAATATGGAACGGTTCAAATCACCGTTCATGATTCACAAGTGACGCAAATCGAAAAACTGGAAAAACACCGTTTGCCATTACAAGCAAAAACAAAAATACATCAGAAGAACGCCAGGTGATAAAAAAATGAATATGCTCCGATCGGACCACCGAAGGGCTCCTGTTAGTTTACCGTTCACTGGAAGAAGAACAGTAACTAAGAGGACTTTTTTATTTTTAAAAAGGGAACGAGGAGAAAGAAATGGGACATCCAACGATTTATCCGACAGGAGGGACTGTGTTTCATCCTGAAAAAGCAAGCAGCGGCTATACCGTATGATGTCGTCCAAGATAGGATGGGATGGGAAGCCGAGAGCGGGTAACGATAATGAATAAAGGGGGAGAAACCGGATGACGGTTCAAACGGAGGAAATTACGATTAAGCCGGTATCAGGAAGAATCGGGGCTGAAATCAAAGGGGTAACATTAAGCGGGGATTTAGATTCGGCTGCGCTTCACACGCTCAAACAAGCATTAGCCGATTACAAAGTCATATTTTTGAAGGGACAGCATCATTTAGATGATAAAGGCCAGGAGGAATTTGCAAAGTTGCTTGGGGAACCGTACGTTCATCCAACGGTTCCTGTAAAAGAAAAATCCAACTATATTTTCGAGCTTGATTCTGACAGCGGTGCAAGAGCAAACCATTGGCATACCGATGTCACATTCGCGCCGGAAGTCCCGAAATATTCGATCCTCAGAGCGGTGATCATTCCAAAGGTTGGCGGAGATACCGTTTGGGCCAATACAAATACCGCTTATGAAGAGCTTCCCGGGAGTCTCAAAAAACTGGCCGATCAATTGTGGGCGATTCACACGAATGAATTCGATTATGCATATACCAGATCAGAAGACTTGCCTGATGATGAAGCGAGAAAAAGGCGCCGGGCGATATTCGAATCCACCATTTTTAAAACGAGGCATCCGGTTGTTCATGTACATGCCGAAACAGGTGAAAAACACCTTCTGCTGGGCGGCTTTGCAGGAAGAATCGAAGGCTTTACAACGGGCGCCTCAGAAAGGCTGTTAAGCATCTTTGATGACTATGTCACGCGGCTGGAAAACACGGTTCGCTGGCAATGGACTGAAGGCGATGTAGCGATTTGGGATAATCTCGCCACTCAACACTACGCGGTCGCCGACTATGATGAACACCGTGTCGTACGGCGGGTGACTGTAGGAAAAAGTGTACCGGTGAACATAAAAAATGAAGCAAGCTCACTGATCGGTAAAAAATGAAGATTCAGTGTTTAGAAAAAAGAGGCTGGATTTGTCCAGGCCTCTTTTTAATCTTTCAAATTTTATCCTTTTTCTGCAACACATCCGGTAAAACTCATCATTATACGTTACCTAAAACATTTATAACCGGGCTGGAGGAATGCTTTGAGGAAAGTTGAAGACATTTTCTGGATCATACTTGGCTTTTACCCGGGTCAATCGCTCGAAGTTGCCGCCATAGTATGCTCTAGGCCAGTTCTTGATTGCAAGATCAGGCGTATTCACGTACACTCCCTCGGTAAAGGGCAGCATCGCCTGCCGGAAATCCTCCACCCAGCGGATGCCGAGGGCAGCTTCTTCCTGTGTATTCCATGTAGAAAAAATAGACATATTCGATAAAGCCTTTCTGTAGAAGTAGGCTGTAGCATCTTTTGGCACTCTGGCCACGGCGCCGCCCAATCCGTGGAAAAAAACCGTCACTGAGGTGGTAGGCGGTTTATCAATAAAGCGCCTGATCGTTGTGATGGCCTCATCTGGCAGCGGTTCATTCACAAAGGGTCCTACACTTTTGAAGGGCAAGGGAGAATCAGGCTGGGTGTCCGCTATCCGTTCAACTGCCTCAAGCCAAGGCATCTCTTCAATAAATACCTGTTGCGGCGAGCCTGTGTGAAGCAGAGGCTGCAGCAATTGCCGCAACTTTGCAGCTGAACCAAGGTAGACGCCCTGCATCAGCAGCAGAGACTCTCGCCCTGATGTTATGGTAAGGAGAGGAGTAAGCTTTTCATCGGAGTTCGGAAATGTATACTTCTGCCAGACACGCAGCACCTCTTCCATATTACCCAAGTCCCAGTTTATGCTGGCGTAGGCAACTGTTTCAAGATGATGTGTCCGGAAGCGGAAGGAGGTACAAATGCCAAAATTACCCCCTCCGCCGCCCCGCGAAGCCCAAAACAGGTCGCTGTTCTGAGTGGCATTGGCTCTTATGACCTGACCATTAGCATCGACCATTTCGAGTTCAAGCAAGCTATCGATCGTCAGTCCCCACGGTCGTGACAGACTGCTCTGACCTCCACCAAGAGTCAATCCGGCAATTCCCGTAGTCGGACAAAGTCCGCCCGGCACCACCAGTCCCTCAGGTCCAAGAATCAGTTATAAAGAATAGTCGCGAATTCCGGTTTGTACAGTGACTGTCCCTCTCTTATAATCAATCTCTACCCGGGTCATCTCACTAACATCGATAACGATGCCGGCGTCAACGACCGACAACCCCTCATAGCTATGGCGGCCGGATCGTATGCGTATGGGCACATCCCGATAACGCGCCCAGCGGATGGCGTTAACAATGTCCCGAGTCTCTCTGGCGAAGACGATGACAAGAGGGAATTTATTGAAAAAGGTGTTGAATTCCCTTCGGGCCGAATGATACCCCGTTTCACCGGGTACAACGATCCGTCCTGTTAATTCCGGCTCCTTTTCCCGCCGAACAGATTTTTTTTCTGTGCTCAATCCTACCACGTCCATTCTTTTCATTAGACTTAACACCGTTTGCAAAAATGCTTGTGAAAATGTATGCCAGTTTGGAAGAAAGTATGCGGCTTATGAAAGCGGGCTGAATTTAAATTCGAAAAAACTGGCACGGATCTTGCATCATATTCTTGTAGAGTGAGATATGAGGGAGGATGCAATGATGTGTTGAATACTTCGTAAAATGAAAGCGCTTTTTTAAGTCGTGCCGTTCCAGCCGTTTATGACCAACAATTTTTCATAAGGGGAGTATGAAGATGTCACCAACTAAGGAGAAGGGATCCTTAAATCTGTTGCATTCCACACAAACGATTATAAAAAGAGCCTTGCGCAAATTGGGCTATTCCGAAGAAGTATACGAACTGATGAAAGAACCGATCCGCACATTGACTGTCCGGATTCCGGTCAAAATGGACAATGGGTCTGTCAAGGTGTTTACCGGATACCGCTCTCAGCATAATGATGCGATCGGGCCGACAAAGGGAGGAGTAAGGTTTCATCCTGAGGTGAACGAAGACGAGGTGAAGGCGCTGTCCATTTGGATGACTTTAAAGTGCGGGATTACCAATCTTCCGTACGGCGGGGGAAAAGGCGGCATTGTGTGTGATCCGAGAAGCATGTCTTTCGGTGAATTAGAGAGGCTCAGCCGCGGATACGTCCGCGCCATCAGTCAGATTGTAGGACCGACAAAAGATATCCCGGCTCCTGATGTTTATACCAATTCGCAAATTATGGCCTGGATGATGGATGAATACAGCCGTCTCAGAGAATTTGATTCCCCCGGCTTTATTACGGGAAAACCGCTCGTTTTGGGAGGTTCGCACGGTCGCGAAACCGCCACAGCCAGCGGAGTGACCATATGCATTGAGGAAGCGGTGAAAAGAAAAGGCATCTCTTTAAAAGGGGCCCGCATCATCATTCAAGGCTTCGGCAACGCAGGCAGTTTCATTGCAAAGTTTATGCATGATGCCGGAGCGAAAGTTATCGGCATTTCGGATGCATATGGAGCGCTTTATGATCCGGCCGGTCTTGATATCGAATATTTGCTTGACAGACGCGACAGCTTCGGCACCATTACGAAGCTGTTTACAGACGTCATCACAAATCAAGAATTGCTGGAAAAAGAATGCGATATCCTTGTACCGGCCGCCATTTCCAACCAAATTACAATGGACAATGCGCATCATATTAAAGCGAAAATCGTCGTTGAAGCAGCTAACGGACCGACAACGCTTGACGCCACAAAAGTGCTGAATGAAAGAGGTATTCTGCTTGTCCCGGACATTTTGGCAAGCGCAGGCGGTGTCACGGTTTCGTACTTTGAATGGGTGCAAAATAATCAGGGGTACTACTGGTCAGCCGAACAAGTCGACAGGAAACTGCGCGAAGTTATGGTCAATTCATTTCAAAATATCTATCAAACTTCTCTTACCCATCAAGTGGATATGCGTTTAGCGGCATATATGGAGGGGGTTAGAAAAATAAGCGAGGCTTCGCGCTTTAGAGGTTGGGTATAATGATTCGTCGGCCGCAGCAATCATGCGGCCGATTTTTACGCAATGGGTGCAAAAAAATTTTTCGTTATTTCTGCAAAAAATAAGGCAATTTGCAATTTATTTTGCATCTATTTGCTCCGTGTACCACGCCATTTTCATGTTTTTTCTGGGAAAAATGTCACGAAAACTAGCGATTTTTCAGACAGGCACAAATATTGCATCATTATGATGTGAAAATATCAAAGGAGGTGCCATTTATTCAAAAAATAAGCGGCAGAAGGCGCGGTTACTTAAAAATCACAATGTATTGAAAAATGGAGGAGCATGTTATGTATGAACAAATCAACGGGATGACATTGGAAGAAAAAACTGAAACACTCACAAGATTTTTGGTCAGCATAAAAAGTTTGAACGGAACATCCGGTGAGAGGGACATAGCTGATCATATTTCACAGATACTGAAAAGCTTTCCTTATTTCCGAAAGCACCCGGAACGGGTATGGGAGCAGCCGATTCCAGGTGACCCGCTTGGCAGGAAAAATGTATTTGCGCTTGTAACGGGCAATCATCGAAGTGAAAAAACCGTTATATATCATGCACATATAGACACGGTCGGCATTGAAGATTTTGGGATTCTAAAGGAGCATGCGCTCGATCCGGATTATCTCGTCAACTATTTTTCCAAATATGAATTTAATGAAGACGTCAGGCAAGACGCTTTGTCGGGAGACTGGCTGTTCGGCAGAGGCTCTGTTGATATGAAAAGCGGGATCGCTGTTCATTTGGTCAATATTTTATATTTTACCGAGCATCTTGATGAGCTGCCGGGACATATTTTATTTATGGCGAATCCTGATGAAGAAAGTCAGCACGCCGGGATTATATCAGCCGTTTCCGAATTGAAGCGATTGAGAAACGAAAGACAATTTAACTATCTGGCCGCCATCAACACAGATTTTATCACACCGCTATACGATGGCGATGACACGCGCTACATATATACAGGCGCTGCCGGAAAGCTCCTGCCGTGCTTTTATATTTACGGCCGCGAGGTTCACGTGGGGGATACACTGGCAGGCATTGATCCGAATTTCATCGCATCTGAACTGACAAACAGAATTCACAATAACATGAATCTCGCCGAAAATATTGAAGGAGAACTGACCCTGCCGCCGTCCTGTCTGTATCAGTGGGATAATAAAGAAACGTACAATGTTCAGACTGCCCTAAGCAGCTATTTATATTTTAATTACTTCATCTATGAAAAAACCGCGAAAGAAATCATGGATCAACTGCATGAAGTGGCGCTGGAAGCGTGTGCCTGCACAGAGAAAAAATTATCGGACTATTATGACGATTTCCTTATGCGAACCCACCTGCCGAGAAAGGACATATCGTGGAACATTCGAGTCGTTACACTGGAAAATTATATTCAGGAATTGAAGCAAAAGGGGGCGGATCCCGATTCCTGCATAAAGAAAACGCATCAGAAATTTGAGCATCTGGAGCTGCGAATGAGGTGCTTTAAAGTTGTCGAAGCCCTGCAAAAGCTCGATCCGGAGCAATGTGCGAAGGTCATACTATTTTATGCTCCGCCGTATTTACCCCATAACTATTTAAGAGAGGAAGACGCCCGCGACCGGCAATTGCTGAAGGTTGTAAAGGAAGCCTGCGAAGAGATGGCCGCAAAAACAGGAGAAACATTTGCATATCAAAAATTCTTCCCTTATTTAGCGGATGGAAGCTTTCTGTCATTGCATGAAACGAATGAGGAAATTGCTTCATTTATACGAAACTTTCCCGGATGGGAGACGATCGGGACGATTCCTTTCGAAGATATTCGTCAATTAAATATTCCGTCAATTAATATGGGGGTTTACGGAAAGGACGGGCATAAATGGACGGAGAGAGTGTACAAGCCTTATACATTTAAGGTGCTTCCGGAGCTGATCAGAAAAACGTCGGTCCATTTGCTTCATGGGTTGTACAAATTGAATACTGATGGAGGGATATCATGACAGAACAAAAGGGATACAACGAATTGCAACGCACGATGAAAAGCCGCCACCTTTTTATGATCGCTTTAGGCGGCGTAATCGGCACAGGACTGTTTTTGGGCTCCGGGTTCACCATTAGTCAGGCAGGTCCGGGCGGAGCGATTTTGGCTTATATGTTGGGCGGCTTTTTAATGTATGTGGTTATGCTGTGCCTTGGAGAGCTGGCAGTGGCACAGCCGGTGTCAGGATCGTTTCAGTCGTATGCCGCGACATACATAGGGCCTTCCACGGGCTTCATGATCGGGTGGCTGTATTGGTTCAGCTGGGCCAATACAGTAGGACTGGAATTCACGTCAGCAGGAATTCTTATGCAGCGCTGGTTTCCGGAGGTGCCTATTTGGGTTTGGTGTTTAACCTTTGGGGTTGTGATTTTTTTCATTAATGCATTGTCGGCAAAAAGCTATGCCGAAACCGAATTTTGGTTTTCAAGCATTAAGGTTGCGGCCATTGTATTATTTATTGTAATCGGGTGCGGAGCGATTTTTGGCTTGATCGGATTAAAGGGAGGAGAGCCGGCTCCTTTTTTCTCTCGTTTTACAACTGACGGAGGGCTGTTTCCCAACGGCTTGCCTGCGGTCCTTTTTACGCTTGTGATGGTGAATTTTTCATTTCAGGGAACTGAGCTAGTCGGCATTGCAGCCGGAGAAAGCGAGAATCCAGAAAAAACATTGCCGCGTTCCATTCGAAACGTCGTGTGGCGCACGTTATTTTTCTTTGTTTTGGCCATGTTTGTATTGGTTGCGATGCTTCCGTATCAGACGGCGGGTGTCGTAGAAAGTCCGTTTGTCGCCGTACTCGATAAAGTCGGGATTCCCTATGCTGCTGATATCATGAATTTTGTCATTTTAACAGCAGTTTTGTCTGTCGCAAATTCAGGGCTGTATGCCGCATCCAGAATGCTGTGGTCGCTGTCTAAAAGCGGGATGGGGCCCAAGCGGCTAACGCCGTTGTCTAAAAAAGGAGTGCCGCTTCGCGCATTGCTGGTGACCATTACAATTTCGGGATTTTCATTGCTGACAAGCGTTGTAGCTGCGGAGACGGTATACTTGTGGCTCATCTCGATTTCAGGAATGGTTACCGTTGTCGTCTGGATGTCGATCTGCGCTTCGCAATTTTTCTTTAGGAGGCGCTTTATCGCCGGGGGAGGTGATGTGAAATTACTTACATTTAAGACGCCATTTTATCCGGTCGTTCCGATTCTCGGATTTGTTTTATACGGAGCCATATTGATCAGCCTCATTTTCATACCTGATCAGCGAATCGGACTCTATTGCGGGGTGCCGTTAATCATCTTCTGTTATGCGTATTATCATCTCGGCATAAAAAAACGGGTAAGAAGCGGGACTGGACATAGAGAAATAGATCAAGCCCAATAGAAATCTATCGAAAAAGGGAATGTATATGAAGTATAAAAGAAAAACCCCTCATTGAGGGGCTATCATTATGCCGCTGTCGTATTTGTCTTGTCTTTTCTAACAAGTCCCATGATGCCAGGGATAATCAAAAGAACGGCAGGCAATATATAGAACATAGAAATAGAAATCACTCCGCCAATACCGGAAATGATAAGCAAAACTCCGCCTACTTTAGGCTTGCTTTTCACAACGATAGAGGCTACAATGCCGAGGATTGAAAAGAAAATGGCTCCCCAGCCCAATCCGATAATTTCGCTGCTTCCGTTAAAAGTGGCATCAATACCGCCGATAAACAAAGCGAAGATCGCTCCAAAAAATCCGAAAATACCGCCGATTAAACCTAAAACAAATTCAGTTGTTCTTTTCATTCTATCAATCTCCTTACTTAACTGGTACAGCAAATGCTGCAGTTTTATTTTTTATACGGCTTCAGTTGTTCCGTCATCAAGGTTTTCGCTATCCATGTTGTTCATGCTTAATGCAACCCTGATCTTGTCGGCAAACATTTAAAATCGAATTGGCTATAATTGCGTATCTCCGCTGCCGCAGTGCTTGATCAGGATAGAAGTTCCATACCTTGACAATCGTATCTTTCAATGAAGATATATCAGTTGACGGAGCGACAAGATGAATTACATTTGATACCTCCCCATTCATTATTCGTATGTACGTCTTTTATCATAGGATAAAAATCATGACATTTCAACAGGGTATTACCAATTTTAAGATAGATTTTATCGGCGATTGGACACGATTGGTACATGAAAAGTTGCGAAATCCATTGGCACAACTGACCTTTAAGGCCTGTCGCCAACCGAAAAGACGCATTTAACCGCCTTGCTGAAAAAACAAGAGTGGGAGGTCTAAAGTTTTATGTTTAAAAAATAATAGCAGGAAGTATGGCTCAGTGAATAGAATTTGTAATTTGTGGAAATCATTCCCGCGTCAGGGGGAAACTCAACAGATTTTCGTTCCGGGAGCATTCACGGGCAAAAAGAGACCGGTGCTGTGATTTATTCCGGCCTCATTTCAAAGCGCAGCGGGATCAAAGGCTCTTTCCCGCTTTTTTTAATTTTTTGCATGTAAAAATTCCTGTACCGCCTTCACATATATTTCTTTTGGGTAGCATTGGTATAACCGGCTTGCCAAACGAACAGGGTCCCCGTAAAAAAACCGTTCATATTGAGTTTGTCTTGTGCCGAAAGGGCTCATTGTGAGATCCCATGCCAAACGGAAAAGTTTGACCCGGTCCTTTCCGTTTATGCCGGTTCCTTGCAGATAATGGTCAAGATCCTCTTTAATTTCAGAATCAAAAGCGCTTTCGGCCGGGATTGTCATCATGCCGCTGGCTCCGATTAATTGAATGATCTCTGTAAAACGGGGATATATTTTAGGGAAGACAGTGCTGGCGATTTGAAGCGGAATCAAACTCGGCCGCATATATCCGCATTCATCTAACATTGCATCATGTTCCGATTTCTCTAATAGCGCCTTCAATGTTTCAAGGCCGATCACGATTTCCGACAATTTCTCCTGTATGTGCTGATACTCAGATACATTGATCGTATCCACGAGAAGCTGGGAAACGCCTAAAAGAAATTCTGTTTTTATGATTTGTCTGGTGATGACCTGATGATATGAAAAAGCATTAAAAGAACTTGCGGCTAAAAAGCCGTTGGCTGTTTCCACATCACCATAAAAAAATACCCTGTCCCATGGTACTAAAACATCGTCAAAGACAACGACAGAATCCATTTCTTCATACCTTGAACCAAGGGGGTGATCAAATGCAGACTCCCCTAAAACGAACGATTCCCTGCAAATGAATTTTATGCCTTGCGTATTAGAGGGAATGGAAAAAGCAAAAGCTTCATCCTCTTCAAAATAAAATCTTGGTGCTGATAAAACTAAAATTTCATCTGTTAAGCCGCCTTGAGTCGCAAGAAGGCGGGCGCCTTTAATCACGATTCCCTCCTCATTACGGTCAACGATTTTTGCGGATATGGGATTTTCTGATGATGCCATATTCATTTGGGAGCGATTGACCTGGGGCGTAATGAATGTATGGGTAAACGAAAGGTCGTGTTTCATCGCCCGATCGTAAAGCGCCCGAATATGTTCAGGGAAACAGTTTTCTTTATCATGTAAAAGCGAGGCGGAAGACGCAAAGCTCATGATGACAGTGTTCATGTAATCGGGGCTTCTTCCCATCATTCCATGTGTGTGTCTTGCCCAGTGTTCAATCATTCTCCTTCTTCTTTGTAAATCTTCTTTTGTTTTCGGCTGTAAGTATGATAACCCAATCCGCTCTTTTTTTCCCGGGAGAAAAAAAGTCATCTCATCGATTAAGCCGCCGCTCGCTTGCAAATCATAAAGTGAGCTCTTAGTTTCCAGAATGCCTTTAAATGCAGGATGTTCAGAAATGTTTCCCTCTATTTTTTTGCCATCAAACCAAATTTCATTTTTTAGTTGGTTTAATCGGTCTAAAAACTCCTTCCCGCTGATAATTCCCATTGATATCGCTCCTTCTGCAGTAACGTTAGACACTGTCAATATATTAATAGTGATAGAGACATGTTCCAATATTCTGTTTTTGAAAAAGCCTGTTTAAGAGGATTGATCTGAAAGGTTCGTACCGGCGAAATACGGATGTTAGATTTAGTGGCATAATAAATGGGGGTGGTTTATAATTCTAATAAAGGGTTATATTTACAAAATTTCGAGGAGATGGAGGTTGGATTGATGTCTTCAAAACATGAGAAGAGCTCCGCCGTGTTATCAGAAATCGATTTATCTTCAGCTGCATTTAAACATGAAGCGTATGATTTTTATAAAGAATTGCGCGCGTCCCGTCCTCTTTATCCAGTTTCTTTAGGAGAACTCGGCCAAGGCTGGCTTATTACGAGATACGATGATGCTGTGCATTTATTAAAGGATGCCAGGTTAAAGAAAGATGTTGAAAATGTGTTTGCTGAAAATGAAAAACCCGTTATATCAAAAACTAAAGAGCCTTTGACAGAGCACATGCTCAACTCAGATCCACCTGATCACACCCGCCTGCGCTCCCTTGTTCAAAAAGCGTTTACTCCCCGGATGATTTTACAGCTCGAAGACAGAATCCAGCATATCGCTAATTCTCTATTGGATAATGTACAGCGCAATTCCATGAATCTTGTAGCAGACTTCTCATTTCCCTTGCCAATTATCGTCATCAGTGAAATGCTCGGCATTCCCCTTGAAGATCGCCAAAAATTCAAGAATTGGTCGCAAGCCATCATCGATTTCACTGACACTCCCGAAAGCTTGGATAAAATAAAGCAATTCGCCGAATACCTGCAATATTTAGTTCATAAAAAAAGAAACGAACCTGCAGACGATTTAATCAGCGCCTTAATCCAGGCTGAAAGCGAAGGAACGACATTAAGCACAAAAGAGCTCTACTCGACGATTATGCTGCTTATCGTTGCCGGGCATGAAACAACAGTGAACTTAATCACCAACATGATCTTTGCACTGCTCAATCACCCCGATCAATTGGAGACGCTTCAGCAAAACCCGAATTTGATAGATTCAGCGATTGAAGAGGCGTTGCGGTTTCACAGTCCCGTTGAATTGACTACCCTGCGCTGGGCGGCTGAACCGTTAACTTTGCATGGACAAGAAGTGAAAAGAAAAGATGTTATCGTCATTTCGTTAGCATCTGCCAATCGCGACGAAAAGGTATTCCCGGATGCTGATGTGTTTGATATTGCCAGAAAGAACAACCGTCATATTGCCTTTGGCCACGGCAGCCACTTTTGTCTTGGCGCACCGCTGGCCCGTCTGGAAGCAAAGATTGCCGTTCCTGCATTATTGCGCCGCTATCCGGATGTACAGATACAAGGCAGAAGGGAAGATATCAAATGGAAAGGGAACTTTTTGATGAGGTCTTTGGAAGAATTGCCGCTATGTTTCTAGAGGGGTTCTGAACCGTGCGGCCGGTCTGTTTTTTATCACGGCGATCGTCCTGACGCAACAGAGGGTCGCGGGAGCCATTTTGCATATCTGGCTCTTAGTTTGGGAGGTTTTAAGATAAAGGGACATTATCGGTGACCATCGCTCGCGGAGGTACGCGGGAATTACGGCGGTGCGAGGCTGTTTCAGGAAAAAAGGGTCCATTGAAGGAGTAAAGCATATCATGCTTGGAACGATTCCGGACCGCATTCATGACATCCCGCCAACCGTCCGATCATTGTTCAATGCGGATCCGGCGTCCGCTCAGCCATCGGCGCAAGCGGGCGGTATAAAAAGTGTGTATAACATGACAGACGGAGACGGATATGAATGATGTCCGTCTCTTTTGTTGTTTTTCTTTCCTCTGTATATAACCTGGGATTCGCGGAACCGAAAGTTTAGAATCACTCTTGCCATTTTCCGTTTTGATTTTTTCTTAACATCAAGGTTTGATAGTGACGCCTTTGTTTTTCGATTTTCATTAACCAGGCCCCGACTCAACATGGCGAGAGCTGAAAAACATGAGGGGGAGTTCGGGCAATTGATGCGGAAATGATAGGCAATCATTGTCACCGATATGAGCATGCGGGGCTGATAGATGACTAATAAAACCTTTTTTATAACAACAAACGGAAATGAAGATAAATGTTCTAATTGAAGCTTGTCATTCCGCTGCCGGATACCATTCAGCGATATTAGAGCATTTTCCCTTTGATGTTTGAATAAGATATATGTATAATATAAATCGCAATATTTACGATTTATAAAAAGAGGTGTTGCAATGGAAATTTCATTTGTAAAGAGGTTTGGTATAGTAACTATTGGTTCATTACTAGTTTTGGCAGGATGTCAGGCTTCAGGTTCATCCGAAGGGGAGTCTAATAAAACAACATACTCATCAGTTGCAGAAGACTCTTCGAAAAAGAGAAAAACATCTGAAAGTCACACACATGAAAGTGAACATGCTCACGATCATGCACATGATGAAAAAACAGAAAAAATTTATGAAGGTTATTTTAAAGACAGTCAAGTAAAGGATCGTTCGCTTTCTGATTGGGAAGGAGACTGGCAATCTGTATACCCATTCCTGCAGGACGGTACTCTTGACGAAGTATTTTCTTATAAAGCAGAACATGAAGGTGACATGACGTTAAAGAATATAAAGAGTATTATAAAAAAGGGTATAAAACAGATGTTGACCGTATCGTAATTCAACAAGATACTGTAACGTTCTTCAAAAATGGAGAAGAATATTCCGGCGTGTATACTTATGACGGATACGAAATCCTAACATATGATGCGGGCAATAGAGGGGTAAGATACATTTTTAAGCTGGCTAAAGAAGCTGATGGACTTCCCCAGTATATTCAGTTTAGTGATCATAGTATCTATCCGAACAAAGCCGGTCACTACCATCTGTATTGGGGTGACGACCGTGAAGCTTTACTTGATGAGGTCATAAACTGGCCTACATATTACCCGTCAGAAATGGATGGACACGATATTGCCCATGAGATGATGGCGCATTAAATTAGGAGTAACATGATTATTACCATGAAGTATGGTGTTTTTTTACAATAAAACTGTTCTGCAAACGGTCCATTCTCTGAATTCCAAGATCGGAACTCTCAAAAGGTGGAAAACGCTTGCTGCCGCTGCTGTAAAAACTGACAGTAAGCGAGACCGCGAAGCCATTGTTGCAAATTTTTCTGCAACATTTTCCGAAATTAAAATCGACAATAAAGCAGCCCAACCTGTTGCCGATATAGCAGGATAAAGCAAAAGTTTCCCCTTCCGGCAACAATGTCACAATTGCCGTCAAAAAGAAATAGCGAAAGAAAAAAGGCCGGAATTCAAGTGAACTGCACCCTGTCAAG